>JALYZQ010000109.1 GCA_030948805.1 Actinomycetota bacterium
CCCCTCCCCCACGGCCGGTCCCTACGCCGGGTTCGCCAGCGGGCTGAAGACCTATTCGGGGCACCCCAAGGCGACCTTCTACGCCTACCGGATGCCGATCTACATGCCTCACACTTCGTTCTCGCGCCACCGCAAGGCCGAGGTCTGGGGTGACGTACGCCCGGCCCCATTCGCTCGGATGAACGGCTTCGGAGTCCAGCAAGCCCAGGTTCAGTACAAGTCCGCCCACTCGGGCTGGAAGACGCTGACCACGCTGAGGCTGACCAAGCCCGGCGCGTATTTCGACATCCGGGCCAAGTTCCCCGGTAGCGGCCTCGTCCGCGTTCAGTACACCTACCCCAAGGGTGAGGGGCTGTTGTCGCCGGGACTGCCCGGACTCTCGATCACCAGCCGCGCAGTGGCCATCAGAGTGCACTAGGCCGACTCTCGAGGGCCTCCAGCGTCCGGTCTGGCGTTTCCCGGACGCCCCACATCGGGAATACTGCTAGCGATGCCCACAGGGGTCCCCGAGCTGATCTCGCGCCTGGAGGAGATATGCGGGTCTGAGCACGTGCTGACCCATCCGCACGCTCTGGCCACCTACCGCTCCGACGGGCTGCTGCACTATCGCCAAACGCCGGTGGCCGCGGTGCTGCCGGGCACCGGCGAGGAGGTCGCAGAAGTGGTCGGGGCCTGCTTCGCCGCCGGCGTGCCCTGGGTGGCCCGCGGCGCGGGCACCGGACTTTCGGGCGGTGCACTTCCCCTGGAGGACGGCGTCCTGATCGTCCTGGCCCGGCTGCGACGGATCCTGGCGGTCGAGCTGGACGACGGCATCGTGGTCGTCGAACCAGGCGTGACCAACCTGGCCGTCTCCAAGGCCGTGGGGCCGAGCCATTTCTATCCTCCGGATCCCTCCAGCCAGATCGTTTGCTCGATCGGCGGCAACGTGGCCGAGAACTCCGGCGGCGCGCACTGCTTCAAGTACGGCTTCACGACCAACTACGTGATCGGACTCGACGTCGTGCTCAGCGACGGCTCTGTCGTGCACATGCGCCGTGACGACCCCGGCTACGACCTCCTGGGGGCGTTCGTGGGCTCCGAGGGCACGCTCGGCGTGGCGACCAAGATCTGGCTGCGGGTGATTCCCGCCCCTGAGAGCACCCGGACGATGCTGGCCTTCTTCGCCGACACCAGCGCCGCCGGTGACGCGGTTTCGGCGATCGTCGAGGCTGGACTGGTCCCCGGCGCGATCGAGATGATGGACAGTCTTTCCATCGAGGCCGCCGAGCAGGCCACCGGGGCCGGCTACCGCCGCGACGCCGGCGCAGCCCTCCTGGTCGAGCTCGATGGCGCCCGCGAGGAATGCGTGGCCGGCCTGGAGCGCATCATGGCGCTGTGCAGCGATGCCCAGGCGCTGGACGTTCGCGTCGCCCAGGATGAGGCTGAGCGCGAGCTGATCTGGCGTACGCGCCGGGCCGCCTTCGCCGCCATGGGCCGGATCGCCCCGGCCTATTACGTGCAGGACGGGGTGATCCCGCGTACCCGGCTGTCGGAGGTGCTGCGGGAGATCGATCGTCTGGCCGCCGAGCACGAGCTGCAGGTGGCCAACGTCTTTCACGCCGGAGACGGCAACCTGCACCCACTGGTCTGCTATGACGCCAGCCGCGAAGGCCAGGCGCGGCGCGCCGAGGAGCTGTCGGGGTTGATCGTGAAAGCCTGCGTCGACGCCGGCGGCTCGATAACCGGCGAGCACGGCGTCGGGGTGGACAAGAAGGCCTATATGCCCTCGATGTTCTCTGAGCCCGACCTCGAGGCCTTTCAACGCCTGCGCTGCGCCTTTGATCCCCACGGTCTGGCCAATCCGGGCAAGGTCATGCCCACTCCCCGGCTGTGCGGCGAGGTCCCCGGCCCGTACCGGCAGCATCCGCTTGAGCAGGCCGGCATCGCGGAGCGCTTCTAGTGGGCCGGAGACCACTAGGCGGAGCGGCGCCGTCGTGAGCACGGTGCAGCAGGCAGCTCCGGAGACCTTCGCCGAGGCGGCTGCCGTCCTGGCCGGGGCCAGTGCCGAGGGCCAGGCGGTGCGGATCCGCGGCGGCGCGACGAAGCTCGGCTGGGGCCGTCCCGTGGCTGACGCCGCATATGAGCTCAGCACGGCCGGCCTGCGGGAGATCGTCGAGCACAACGCCGGGGACCACACGGCGGTTCTCCAGGCCGGGGTGCCCCTGGCCACGGCCCAGGAGACCTTCGCGCAGGCCGGCCAGCGGCTGGCGCTGGACCCGCCGCTGGGCGCGGCCTCTCGAGCCACCATGGGCGGCATCCTGGCCACCGGCGACAGCGGTCCCCTGCGCCATCGCTTCGGGCCGCCGCGTGACCTGGTGCTGGGGATGACCGTGGCCCTCAGCGACGGCTCCATCTCACGCTCCGGGGGCCAGGTGATCAAGAACGTGGCCGGATATGACCTGGCCAAGCTGTTCACCGGCTCGTTTGGAACCCTGGGACTGATCCTGTCGGTCAACGTGCGCCTGCATCCGCTCGATCGCGCCACCACCACCGCCTTCGGTGCCTGCACGGGTCCCGACCGGCTGACCGCTGCCGCGCTCGGCCTGTCACGGGCCCGGCTGGAGTTTGAGGCCCTGGACCTGGCCTGGCACAACGGGCGCGGCGGCATCCTGGCGCGCTGCGCGGGAGTCGAGCACGCTCGCCGCGGGCGGCGAGCCGCGCACATGCTCGAAGATCTTGGTCTTGCCGACGTCGACGCGACCGAGGACGACCAGGCGCTGTGGGAGCGCCAGCGCTCGGGCCAGCGCTCCGCCGACGGCGCCGTCCTGCGGGTGGCCCACACACCGCGCGCCCTGCCGACTGTGCTCCGCGCCGTCGAGGCCGCGCGCGGGACGCTGGTCGGACGTGCCGCCTCCGGGATCAGCTACGTCGAGCTGGCGCCCGATGCCGTGGCCGGTTTGCGCGACGAACTGGGAGCGCTGCGGGCGACGCTCCTCGACGCGCCGGCGCAACTGCGCGGCGACCGGGATCCCTGGGGGTCCCCGGACCCGGCGGCGCTGGCCCTCATGCGCAGCATCAAGGCACGCTTTGATCCTGCCGGAACGTGCAATCCCGGGCTGTTCGTGGGCGGAATCTGATGGCCGCCTTCGACGCCCAGCGGCCCCCCGAGCAAGACGTGATCGACGATTGCGTGCACTGCGGGTTCTGCCTGGACACGTGCCCCACCTACGTCCTGTGGGGAGCTGAGGCCGACTCTCCGCGGGGCCGGATCGTCCTGGCCAACGAGGGTCTGCGCGAGGACTCGAGCATGTCGGAGGAGATGGTCACGCACTTCGACCGCTGCCTGGGCTGCATGGCCTGCGTGACGGCCTGCCCCTCCGGCGTTCGCTACGACCGGCTGATCGAACGGGTGCGCCCCCAGGTCGAGCGCCACTACAAGCGCCCGCGCTCAGAACGGGTGCTGCGCCGTCTGCTCTACGAGACCCTGCCCCACCCGCGCCGCCTGCGGGCGCTGGTGCCCTTCATGACCGTGGGCCGCAAGCTCGGCGTCGACCGACTGCCTGCGCCCTTGGGCGACGTGCTCAAGGTAGCCCCCCGTCCCCCACCGCGATCCTCGCGCGGCGCCCTGCCCCCGCACACGCCGGCCACGGGAGTGGTTAGAGGCCGCGTGGGGCTCCTGCTCGGATGCGTGCAAAGGGTCTTCTACCCCGAGGTGCACCGCGCCACGATCGCCGTGCTGGCCGCCGAGGGCTATGAGGTCTTCGCGCCCCAGATGCCCGACTGCTGCGGCGCGCTGGAGCTCCATGGTGGGGCGGAGGCGGGAGCGAGCCAGCGGGCCCAGGCGACCATGGACAGCTTCGCGCAGGTCGGCAACGGAGAGCTGGACCACATCGTGGTCAACGCGGCCGGATGCGGCTCGGCGATGAAGGAGTACGGCGACCTCCTCGGAACCGATGCCGCCCGGTCCTTCTCATCCCAGGTCAAGGATGTCTGCGAGCTGCTTGGCCAGATAGAGCCCCAAGCGCCGCGAGGATCGGTGCCGCTGCGCGTCGCCTACCACGACGCCTGTCACCTCGCCCACGCGCAGGGCGTGCGCATACAACCCCGCGCGCTGCTGGAGGCGATTCCCGACCTGGATCTGATCGAGGTCGCGTCTGAACCCGAGGTGTGCTGTGGGTCGGCCGGTATCTACAACCTGGTTCAGCCCGAGGCGGCCGCACAGCTAGGGCGGCGCAAGGCCGGTCATCTGCTGGATACCGGGGCTCAGGCGATCGCCGCGGGAAACCCTGGTTGCGCGGCCCAGCTCGATCTTCACCTGCGCGCCCTGGGTCAGCCTCTGCCCATCCACCATCCGGTGGAGCTGGTCTGGCGCTCGCTGCAGGCCGCCGACTCGGGCCGACCCTGAGCAGCCGTCGTCGCCGACCCTGAGCAGCCGTCGTCGCAGGCCCTGAGCAGCGGTCACCCTAAGCCGAGTACATCGCCTCGATCTCGCCCTCGTATTTCTCGGCGATCGGCTTGCGCTTGAGCTTGATCGTCGGGGTCAGCTCATCGCCTCCGGGCAGCCAGTCGCCGGGGATGATCGTAAAACGCTTGATCTGCTCCACTCGAGCCAGGCTCTGGTTGGCGCGATCGACTCCCTCCTGGACGGCCTCGCGGACAACCTTCTGACCGGCGAGGTCCTCCAGCGGATGGCCGCCGAGCTCATGCTGATCGGCCCACTGGGGAGCGAAGTCTGAATCGAGCACTATCAAAGCCGTGTTGAAGGGACGCCCGTCGCCGATGCAGCACGCCTGCCCGATCAACGGACTGCTGGTCTTCAGGGCCGCCTCGATGTTGGCCGGCGACATGTTCTTGCCCGCCGCATTGATGATCAGTTCCTTCTTACGGTCGACGATCTTCAGATAGCCATCCTCGTCGATCGTCCCGATGTCCCCGGTGTGGAGCCAGCCCTCGCCATCCAGCGCCTCGGCCGTGCGCTCGGGCTGGTTGCGGTAGCCGCTCATCATGAACCTCCCCCGGCACAGGACCTCGCCGTCCTGCGCGAGCTTGAGCTCCACCCCCGGTGACGCCGGCCCGACGGTACCGATTCTTACCTGCCCGGGCCGGTTGACGGCTCCGATCCCGCAGGTCTCAGACATTCCCCACAGCTCGGCCAGCTCGATGCCCAGAGCGTGGAAGAACTCCAGCACGGCCACCGGGGTGGGGGCGGCGCCGACGTTGACGGCCAGGGCTTGGTCCAGTCCGAGCATCTCGCGGATCTTCGCGAACAGGTTGGCGTCCGCTGCGGCCACCTGGTCCTCGAGCTCGGGCGGCACAGGCTGGCCCTGCTGGCGCAGGCGCACCCGCTGCAGCGAGGCTTGGATGGCCGCCTCCACGGGCGCCCGCTGCTCCTCGGGCTGGGCGGCTTGCATGGCCTCCAGTCCGGACTTGAGCTTCTCCCAGATCCTCGGCACGGCGAAGAACCAGTTTGGGCGCACCTGCGGCAGGTAGGAAAGGACCTCGCGTGGGTTGGGGGCACACGTCACGCTGCCCGCGAACACGACCGGGATGTAGTGATGGGCGTTGCGCTCGGCGATGTGGGCCGAGGGCAGCCACGAGATGACCCGTGAGCCCGGGGGCAGGCTGATCACCTGCTCGGCCATACGCGCCGTGAACATGATCGCCTGGTGGGTCAGCTGCACGCCCTTGGGGTGTCCGGTCGTGCCCGATGTATAGATCAGTGTGAGCACGTCGTCAGGCTTTATCTCCGCGGCCACGGCGGCGGCGTCGAAGTCCTCGGGGCAGCTCGCCTCCACCTCCGCGAGGCTGAGCGTCCCCTCCGGAGCGTCGCCGTCGACCACGATCACATGCTCAAAGGCATCCAGTCCGCTCGTTGCGGCCAGCATCGGCTCCAGGAAGGCCTGCTCCACAATCGCCACCCGGGCTTCGGAGTCCTCTAGCAAGAAGCGGATCTCGTCCGCCGGGTAGGTCGTGTAGACCGAGAACGGAGTGGCACCGAGCGTCACCGCGGCCAGGTCGACGAGATGAAACTCAGGCCGGTTGGAAAGCATGATGGCCACGCAATCGCCCCGCTTGACGCCGTGGGCTGCCAGGCCGCCGGCGATTGTCTCCACGCGCGCCTGCACGTCAGACCAGCTCAGCGACACGCTGTCATCCGGCGTTCGGATGGCCACGATCTCAGGGTGGTCCTCCGCGGTACAGCGCAAGGCATCGGTCAGCGTCGCGGCCCCGACAGCGCGCCCGGAGTCAACCGTAGTGGTGCTTCCCTCCATGCTCTTCTCCTCCTCGCCGATCTTCTCGCCGATCTTCTCGCGCAGGAGAACCTACCGCAGGGCTGGGCTCATCTCACCCCGAACCCGGGGCCGGTCAGCGTCGAGATGTCGTTGCTCAAGCCGATCACGAACAGGACCAGGACCAGGGCAAAGCCGACAACCCCGGCCCGCTCCATGATCGCGAAGGGGATCCGGCGGCCCCGGAGCTTCTCCGCCACGGCCCAGAACACGTGGCCGCCGTCCAGCGGCAAAAACGGGAACAGGTTGACCACAGCGAGCGACAGGGAGATCAGGGCCAGGACCTCGAGCGCCCGCGTGGTGTCGCGGGCGAAGTACTGCTGGGTCACGGTGTATCCCCCGACGACGCCATGGATCTGCTTGCGGTCCTGGGGCTCCAGAACCCGCACGATCCGGCTCACCGTGGCTCGGGTCACGTACCACATGTAGCTCAGGCTGGCCGAGGCCGCCACACCCGCGCTCACTGGCTCGGTCAACGCCGGGAAGCTGAAGCCAACCAGGGTCCGTTTGTGGGCCGGATCGTAACGGGGGTCGATCCTGAAGCTGAGCAGTTGCCCGGCGCGACGGACGACAATCTGCACTGGGGTGCTCGCCGCGCAGCCCCCCACCGGCACGCCAGGGCAGCGGTGGCTGGCGATCTGCCTGGTGATCTGGGGTACGGTCAGCCCGCGGCGGCCGTCGACGGCGACGATCTCATCGCCGGCCTTCAGATATCGGGAGGCGGGAGCCCGGAGCGCCACCGGGCGCTGGGAGTAGACCGGCTGGCCGTGGCGGGTGACCACCTCACCGTGCGAGACATACAGAGCCATGAGGATCCCGAAGGCGATGATCAGGTTGACCGCCGGGCCGGCCAGGATGACCACCACCCGCTTCCACACCTTCTGGTTGTAGTAGGCCCGCGGACGCGCCTCGGCGGGCATCGGCTCATTGGGGTTCATGCCCGTGATCTTCACGTAGCCCCCGAGCGGGATCGGACCGATCCCGTACTCGGTCTCCCCGCGCCGAAACTTGACCAGCATCGGCCCGAAGAACAGCGAGAAACGCTCCACGCGCATGCCCACGGCCTTGGCCACCGCGAAGTGGCCCGCCTCGTGCAGGATGATCAGAGCGGCGAAGCCCAGGAAGGCCAGTGCGTAGGACATCGTGCTCTCAGTGTGCCAAGCCCGGCTGGCCGGCGCTCAAGCGCCGGCGTGGGCGCGCACCAACTCGTCGGCCACCCGCCGGGCCTCGCTGTCGGCCCGGGCCAGGGCGTCGAAGGAGTGCACCTGGCCTGAGCCCAGCTGCTCCAGGGTCTGCTCGATCACGCCGGCGATGTCCACGAAACGCAGGCCACCGGCCAAGAAGGCGTGTACGGCCACCTCGTTGGCCGCGTTCAGCGTGCAGGGGGCGGTGCCCCCAGTGACGCCCGCATCCCGGGCCAGACGCAGGCAGCTGAAGGTCTCGGTGTCGACGGCCTCGAAGGTCAGCTCTCCGAGCGCCACTAGGTCCAGGGCCGACACGGGCACGTCGAACCGTTCGGGATAGTGCAGGGCGTAGGAGATCGGCACGCGCATGTCGGGGTAGCCGAGATGGGCCAGCGTGGCTCCATCGCAGAGCTGAATCAGCGAGTGGACGATCGACTGCGGATGCACCACGACATCGATCTGCTCGTACGGCGTGCCGAACAGGTGGTGGGCCTCGATCAGCTCCAGCCCCTTGTTCATCAGGGTGGCGGAGTCGATTGTGATCTTGCCGCCCATGGCCCAGGTGGGGTGGGCGAGCGCCTGCTGAATCGTGGCGCTTTGCAGCTGGGCGCGACCGGCGCCGCGAAACGGACCCCCGGACGCGGTCAGGATCAAGCGATCGACCGTACCCGGGGCCTCGGCGGCCAGCAGCTGGTGAAGGGCCGAATGCTCGGAGTCGACGGGGATGATGCTGGCTCCGGTGGCCTGGGCCAGTTGGGTGACCAGCTCGCCCCCGACGACCAGAGACTCCTTGTTGGCCAAAGCCAGGTCCACCCCCTCGCCTAGCGCAGCTACCGTCGCGACCAAGCCGGCCGAGCCGACGATCGCGTTGAGCACCAGATCGCACTCCCCCTCGGTGATCAAGCGCACCAGCCCGTCGGGGCCGGACAGGGTCTCCCCGGTCCAGCTCTCGCTGGCCCGGGCGGCCGCGTCGGGATCGGCCAGGCCCACCCGCCGCACGCCGTGCTGGCGAGCTTGGGCCAGCAACCCCTCCCAGTCGCGGTCGGCGCTCAGGGCCACGACCTTCAGCGCGCCCTGGCTGCGCGCGACCACGTCGAGGGCCTGGACACCGATTGAGCCGGTGGACCCGAGGATGATCAGCCGCCGCGGCACCCGGGCGATTCTAGGTGGGCCCTAGTGCATCACGGCCAGCCACACGTAATACCCGGCCACGATCGTGAAGATGACCGCGTCGAGTCGGTCCAACGCTCCGCCGTGGGCGCCGAACAGGTTGCCGGCATCCTTGGCGCCGGCATCACGCTTGACCACCGATTCGAACAGATCGCCGATGGGGCCGAAAACGGCGACCGCCAGCCCGAGCAACAGCGCGTCGCCCTGGGTGAGCCAGTCCTGGTAGAGACCGGCGACGAACACGGCCAGGATCGAGATCAGCATCCCGCAGAACAGGCCCTCGACGGTCTTGTGGGGCGAGATGCTGGGTGCCAGCGCGCGGCGGCCGAACAGCCGGCCGCCCAGATAGGCCGCCGTGTCGCCCAAAAACGTGCCCACGAGCACGTCGATGATGATGGCGCCGCCATGGGGCAGCTGACGCAACAGCTCGGCATGGGCGAACGCGAAGCCCAGCCAGTAGACGCCGAGCAGGGTGCCCGCTATCGAGACGGTGCTAGCGCCGGGCTGGCCGCGGGCGACGATGACCAGGAACGCCACCGGCAACGTGGCCACCGCCACCTCGAGCACGTCGCGCTCGCTTCCATAGCGGGCAGCGATGACCATCGCGACCAGGGACGCGAAACCGACGACGGGCGCCGGCCGCCAGCGAGCCATCATCCGGTAGAGCTCGTGCATGCACAGCACGCCGCCGGCGATCATGAACAGCGCGAACGCCAATCCGCCCTCGGATACGAAGGCGATGGCGATGATCGCCGCCGGCACCGCGACCATCACCCGGGCCCACAGATCAGAGCGCGGTCCGCGCCGGCGTTCTGAGCGCGGCGGCGAAGCGCGGTCACGCACGCGCCCGGTGCGCGCTGGCTCCCGGCTTCCTGCTGGCGGTCGGGCCGGAGG
>JALYZQ010000146.1 GCA_030948805.1 Actinomycetota bacterium
GGTCCGAACCCGCTACGGGGTTGCCCCCGATCTGGTGCCTGACTTCATCGCCCTGCGTGGCGACCCCTCCGACGGCCTCCCCGGGGCGCCGGGGATCGGGGCCAAGACCGCCGCCTCGCTGCTCCAGCGCCACGGCTCGCTGGAAGCGGTGCTCGCGGGGGCCGACCAGGAGCGTCCACGGATCGCCGCGATCCTCACCGAGCATGCCGACCAGCTCCGGGCCTTCCGGGACATCGCCACCCTGCGCGCCGCCGAGGTGGACCTGCCGCCTGACCACGAAACCGACCTAGCCGGCGGTGCAGCCGCGGCCCGCCGGCACGGGATGAACCGCCTGGCCGATCGCCTGGAGACTGCCGGTTCCCTGGCGGAGCTCTGAGGCTAGGGCGTGAACTTGACCGTGATCACATCGCCGTCGGCGACTGCGTAGTCCCGGCCCTCCAGGCGCAGAGTGCCGCGGTCCCGGGCCCCAGCGTATCCGCCCGCGTCGCGCAGCTGGTTCCAGGCGATCACCTCGGCGCGCACGAAACCGCGCTGGATGTCTGAGTGGATCAGTCCGGCCGCATGCCACACGGAGAGTCCCCGGCGCAGATGCCAGGACTGAGCGGGCTTGTCCTCCCCGGCGGTGAAGAAGGCGACCAGCTCGAGCAGGGCAAAGGCCCCCCGGACCACGGCCTGGAGGCCGGACTCCGCCAAGCCGAGATCCTCGCGCATCGCCGCCGCGTCCTCATCGGAGAGCTCACCCAGCTCGGACTCCAGCCGAGCTGAGACGGCAACCGCTCGGGCTCCCTGCGCCGCGGCGTGCTCGGCGATCGCCGGCGGAACCTCGTCTGACCCCTCCTCGACGTTGGCCACGAACAGGACCGGCTTGGCGGTCAGCGGCGACAGCAGCGCCACCGCGTGCGGGGCCTCGGCCGGCGGGGCGATGGTCCGCGCCGGCTGGCCGGCCTGCAGGGCCTTGATCACCTCGCGCAGCCACTTCTCCTCGGCGATGGCGTGGCGATCCCCGCCCCGGGCGGTCCGGACCACCCGCTCCAGGCGCCGCTCGGCCTGCTCGAGGTCGGCGTACACGAGCTCGGTCTCGATCGTCTCGATATCGGCCAGCGGATCGACTCGGCCCTCGGGGTGCACGACGGTCTCGTCCTGGTGGGCGCGCACGACGTGGACGATGGCGTCGGTCTCCCGGATGTTGGCCAGAAACTGGTTGCCCAGGCCCTCACCGCGGTGGGCCCCGGCCACCAGCCCGGCGATGTCGTGAAAGGCGATCGTGTCGGGCACGATCTTCGAGGCGCCAACCGTTGAGGCGACGCTGTCCAGGCGCTCATCGTGCACCGGCACGATGGCCACGTTGGGCTCGATCGTCGTGAACGGGTAGTTGGCCGCCTCCGCCGAGACGCCGGTCAAGGCCGTGAACAGCGATGACTTGCCGGCGTTGGGCACGCCCACGATGCCGACCCTCATGACGGCCATCCCGCCGCGATGAGCGTGCCCAGGATCGCGCCGGCGGCCACGTCACTGGGGTAGTGGACCCCCAGGTAGGGGCGGCTCAGAGCCAACGCTCCGGCGGCGAGATACAGCGCCGGCACCGGAGCCAGTCCGGCGTAGGCCAAAGCGGCGGCAAAGGAGGTCGTGGCGTGGGCGCTGGGGAAGGACAGCGAGGACACGGTCGAAGTGAGCGGAGGCAGGTCGGCCAGCTTGGGCCGGGGGCGGCGCACGGTCAGCTTGACTGCGTAGTTGACCGCCAGGGCGCCGACGACGACGCTCATCCCGCGGCCCCAGCGCGCCCGCCGGCCCCCGCCGCCATCCAGCAGCACGCCCGCCGATCCCAGGGCCAGCCAGCAGGTGGCGTGCTCGCCCAGGCCCGAGTATGCACTAACGATCCGGTCAGCCCCAGGCGAGTGTCCCCGGGTGCGGGCGGCGAGCAGCAGCCGGCGGTCTAGATCGAGCAGCGACACGGCCGGAGACTGTAGAAGCCGGGTCGCCACGGTGACCGCGTGGCCGGCCCGCCGGCCAGCTGCGCGCGGTCACCGTCGCATCGCCTCCCTCAGGCGCGCGCCTGCGCGGCGACCCCCAGCCTCGCCGGTGCGTCGTCGTCGCACTCGGCGAAGAACCCCCCTACCACTTCAAGCAACTGGTCGATCGACTCGGCGGCGAACAGGATCGGCTGATAGCGGGTGATGTCGTACTCCAGGGTGCCCATCTCGACCACGTTGAGCGGACGGATCTCGGCGCCGCGAAACTCCTCGATCTCCCCGTAGGAGGAGAGCAATCCCGCCCCGTAGGCCCGGACCTCACCGCGCTCCAAAACGACCCCGAACTCGATCGAGAACCAGAACACGGAAGCGAAGAAGTCGCGGGCCGCCTTGGTCTCAACGCGCCGCCCGGCCTGGCCGGCGAGCCGGTTGAGCTCGGCCAGGCGGGGACTGGCCAGCAGGCCACCATGGCCGATCACTTCGTGGATCAGGTCGGGCTCAGGGGTGTAGAGCGGACGGGCGTGGTGGCGGACGTACTGCGTGGAGTGAAAGATTCCGTCGGCCAGGCTGCCGTAGAACTGGTCAAAGGCCACCAGCCCGGCCGCCGGGTGGTAGCGAAACCCGGTCAGATCGGACAGCCGGGCGCTGACCGCATCCAGCTGCGGGATGTGATCGGTGGGCAGCTCCAGCCGGCGCATGGCCTGGCGGTACTCGGCACAGGCCAGATGCTCGTGCTTGGCGGCCAGCTCGCGGCACACGGTGCGCCACACACGCTGCTCGGCCTCGGTGTAGTCGACGTGCGGGACCGGCTGGGGCGGCGCCCAGTCCAGGGCGCGGGCGGCGATCTGGTTGCGCCGTTCGCGGTACTCAGGGTCTGCGAAGCCGGGATGGTCCTCGTCGAGATGGACCGTGACCGCGCCATCGGCGCCCGTGGTCACCGGCGCGTAGAGCTGGGCCTCGTCAAACAGGGGCGCTCACCGCCTGCGGATCCTGGGCCCAGGAGAGCGCGTAGCGGCCGTCATCCAGCGCTCGGGCCAGCGGGGTCAGGCGCAGCGGTGCGAACGTGTCGCACATGACGGCCAGCTCATTGGTGAAGCGCTGCCCGATCGACCTCTCGGCCAGGCCGGGCTGGGGGCCGTGCGGCAAGCCCGAGGGATGCAGAGTGATCGAGCCCACGTCGACCCCGCGGCGGGATCCGAACTCTCCGGAGACGTAATAGATCATCTCCTCGCTCTGCAGATTGGAGTGGTTGTAGGGGATCGGGATCGCCGGGTGGGCGGGGTCCGATTCCCAGTCGAGCATCCGCGGGCAGAAGGAGCAGATAACGAAGTTGGGGCCCTGGAAGGTCTGATGCACCGGGGGTGGCATGTGCACGCGCCCGGCCACGGGCTCGAAGTCATCGATGCTGAACGTGTAGGGGTAGACGTAGCCATCCCAGCCGACCACATCGAGTGGGTGGTAGTCCAGGCCGTAGTGCTGGTAGCCGCCGCGCACGCGGACCACCAGCTCGTGCTCACCGCTCTCGCGGTGAGTGACCAGATCGTCGGGCGGGCGAAAATCGCGGTGCGAGTACGGGGCGTGCTCGAGCAGCTGGCCATAGCGGTTGCGGTACCGGTTGGGGGTCTCGATCTCCCCCGGGGTGTGGAAGGTGAGCCACAGCTGCTCGTCGGCCGGCGCGAAGCGATACGTGGTGCCGCGCGGGATGACGATGTAGTCATGGGGGCGGTAGGCGAGGGTTCCGAACGTCGTCTCCAGCTCCCCTGAGCCCTGGTGGACGAAGATCACCTCGTCACCTTCACCATTTCGATAGAAGTAGTCCTGGGGCTCGGTGGGGCGCGCGACGGCGATCTCCACGTCGGCGTTGAACATCAGGACGCGGCGCCCGCGCACCGGGTCGCCGCCGGCGGGGGCCTGGCGCGTGTCGAACAGCCGATGGGCGTGGGCCTCGGGGACCCACTCATCGCGCTCGATGGGCTCAAACGCTCCCAGCTCGGTGATCCGGCACGGCGTCTGGCGGTGATAGAGGATCGACTCGTTGCCCGAGAAGCCCTCAAAGCCCATCACCTCCTCGGTGAGCAGCGTGCCGTTCTCCCGGAAGGCGACATGGCGCTTGGCGGGCAGCTCACCCCGACGCTCGTAGCGCATCCAGCGACCCTCAGAGGTTCCCGCGCCGATCCTGCTCGCGCTCCAGAGCTTCGAACAGGGCCTTGAAGTTGCCCTCCCCGAAGCCCCGGGCGCCGTGGCGCTCGATCAGCTCGAAGAACACGGTCGGACGATCGCCGACCGCCTTGGTGAAGATCTGCAGCAGGTAGCCCTCCTCATCGCGGTCGACGAGGATGCCCAGGCGCTCGAGGTCGGCGATGTCCTCCTCGATCTCCCCGATCCGCTCGGGAACCTCCGCGTAGTAGGACTCGGGGATGGGCAGGAACTCGACTCCCCGGGCCGCCAGCTCGGCCACCGTGCTGACGATGTCGGTGGTGGAGACGGCGATGTGCTGGACGCCGGCCCCGCGGTAGAAGTCCAGGTACTCCTCGATCTGGGACTTGCGCTTACCCTGGGCCGGCTCGTTGATGGGGAACTTGATCCGTCCCGAGCCGTCGGTCACCACCTTGGACATGAGCGCCGAGTACTCGGTGGAGATCGCCTCGTCGGAGAAGTGGATCAGCTCGGTCATGCCGAAGACGCGCTCGTAGTAGTGCACCCATTCCTCCATGTGACCCAGCGGCACGTTGCCGACCACGTGGTCGATGCCCACCAGCAGCCCACCGGGCCCGGGGACGGCGGCGTCGCGAGCCACGAAGCCGGGCAAAAAGGCGCCGTGGTACTCCGCGCGCTCCACGAACAGGTGCCGGGTCTCTCCGTAGGTGGCCACCGAGGCCAGGCGCACGGTGC
>JALYZQ010000161.1 GCA_030948805.1 Actinomycetota bacterium
CCTGCGGGGGGAGCGGGCAGACTCGGCCTGGGTCATCTCCACTCACCCCTGCGAGGCCGACGCCCGCTACGCCGAGGCAAAACTCTCCCTTCAGTACGGATTGCCGACTTTACCCTTCTCCGCCCGCGTCTATCCAGGTGCCACCGGGCGCTCGTTGGTTGGCGATCAGGATCGACTCGATCGTCTGTTTGCCGAACACGGCAGCCAGACGGGAGGGGAACAGCTGTTGGCTGACACTGGTCTCACCTTCGAACGGCCCCACTTCCAATCGGGCACGTACACGAAGACCGAAGTGCGTCGCCGGCGGCTGTCCATCTCCCTGTGTGGAGATCGGAGAGGACGAACGCCGATGCACAGGATGGCGTTGTTCGGGTATGACGAGGGCGGGCGCAGGAAGCTTGAAGAGATTGGGCTGAGCGTCGCACCGGCGCGGCGTGGCTCCGATGGCTGGCGGTTTGAGACCTGCTGTCGGGACATGGCCACGATTGAGCAGATGGCGACCCGGATTGCCGGTGCTCTGGGCGATGTGGCCATCCGGCCCAGCGCCCGCTTGGGTGACAACCGCGATGGACTGGCGGCCAACTCGCTGCCCTTCACCCAGGCCTCAGCGGTACGGCCCGGGATGGTCATGTTCGATGAGCAAGGGGGCTACGACGTCGTCGAGGCGGTGGAGCCGGTCGCACTTCAGCGCCCGGTCTACGACCTCGACATCGAGGCGACACACAACTTCGTCGCCGAGGGAGTTGTTACTCACAACTCGATCTACGGCTTTCGTGGGGCCGATATCACCAACATCCTCGAGTTCGAGGACACGTTCCCCGACGCCCACGTGGTCAAGCTGGAGCAGAACTACCGCTCCACGCAGACGATCCTGGACGCCGCCAATGCGGTGATCCGCAACAACCGGGGTCAGAAGCCGAAGTCGCTGTGGTCCGACTTGGGCCAGGGGGACCCGATCAAGGTCCGCGAGCTCGATGACGAGCACGCTGAGGCCCGGTACGTCACCGGTGAGATCCAGCACTTGGTCGACGACGGCGCCTCGCGGGCCGAGATCGCCGTCTTCTACCGCACCAACTCCCAGTCGCGGGTCCTCGAGGACACGCTCGTCCGGGCCGAGATCGGCTACCAGGTCATCGGGGGCACCAAGTTCTACGAGCGGGCCGAGATCAAGGATGCGGTCGCCTACCTGACGACCCTGGTCAACCCCCAGGACGTCGGGGCCTTCACACGAATCGTCAACTCCCCGCGCCGGGGGATCGGGGCGACCTCGATCTCCCGGCTGCTGGCCCACGCCAACACCACCGGTGAGACCGTGTGGGAGCTGGCCGCCGCCCCGGAGGACGTACCCGGGCTCGGCCCGGCGGCGATCAAGGCGCTACGACGCTTCATGGGGACCATGGAGGTGCTGCGCGAGCGGCTCGAGGCCGGCGCGACCGCGTCGGAGCTGTTGCGAGAGACGCTCTCGGAAACCGGATACCTGGAGGTGCTGGAGGCCGAGCGCACGATCGAGGCGCAGGGACGGCTGGAGAACCTCGAGGAGCTGGTCAACGTGGCCATCGAGTATGACGCCGCCGCACCCCCAGTCGAGGTCGACGGCGGAGCGTCGGCGGAGAGCTCGGTGGGAGAGTTCCTCCAGCAGATCGCTCTGATCGCCGATGCCGACAGCCGCAGCGACGACGAGGGCCTGGTCACGCTGATGACGCTGCACAACGCCAAGGGGCTGGAGTATCCGATCGTGTTCGTGATCGGCTGTGAGGAGGGCGTCTTTCCCCACTCGCGGGCACTGGACGAAGGCGGCCTTGAGGAAGAGCGGCGGCTGTGCTACGTCGGGATCACCCGGGCCGAGCGCGACCTCTATCTGACCTCGGCCCGGACCCGGACGGTGTTCGGCGCTCGCAGCTTCGGCATTCCGAGCCGCTTCGTGGGCGAGATTCCCGAGGCGCTCACCGACCACGAGCTCCAGGCTCCGCGGGCTTTCGGCGGCCTGCGTGCCCGCGCGGGCACGTGGGGCTCGGGAGGCGGGGGCGGAGGAGATCGTGCGCCCCGGGAGCGGCCGGCGTCTCCCGCCTACCGGCTGGGGGACGATGTCGTGCACGCGGCCTTCGGCGAAGGCGTGGTGACCGGAGTCGAGCCCGGCGGGATCGTCGTCATCCGCTTTCGGTCTGACCACTCAGAACGCAAGCTGGTGGCCGATCTGGCCCCGATATCCAAGCACTGATGGCGGTCCGACCTGGCGAAGCTGACCGCACGACGTCCGCCACCGACTCTCCGCCCACAGCGGCGGTGAGGCCCGGCGCCTCCCGGGTCTACCGCGGCGAGCTGACCGCGGCGGGCTGTGCGCTGGCCCTACTGGGCTTGATGTTCCTGACCAAGTGGTACGGCGTGGCCGGAGTACCAGATCCGTCCGCGGCGCGCCCCGCGGTTTCCACGGCTGAGAATGCGTGGAACGGCCTCACTACGGTCCGCTGGGTGATGCTGGCCACGATCGTGGCGGCGATCGGCTCGGTGATCCTGCACGCCTCGCAGCGCAATCACGGTACCCGGACCGATACCAGCCGAGTGCTGCTGGTGCTCGGGAGCGCCACGGCCGCTCTGCTCGTCTACCGCGTCCTCATACACCTGCCCGAACCCGGCCGCGTGCTCGATCAGAAGCTGGGGGCGGTGCTCGGGATGCTGTGCGCGCTGGGACTCGTCCTGGGCGCTCTGGAGTCGGTCATCGAGCAGAGCCAACCAGTCGGTTCGCCACGGCATCGTCGGCGGTCGGTCAACAGATAGGGTCAGGACTGATGAGCTGGCAACCGGGACGACTGCGTAGCGGGGAGGTGATCGCGGGCACGGGGGCGATCGCCCTGGCGGCCTGCCTGTTTGCGCTGCCGTGGTACGCGCGCTCGTCGACCACGGTCGACGGCTGGAACGCTCTGACCATCGCCCGGTGGCTGATGGTGGTGACGATCCTGGTCGTCCTGGCACTGGTCATCCTCCAGGCGCGGATGGAGGCGCCGGCCCTCCCGGTGACGTTGAGCATGTTCGGCACGGTGCTGGGAGGCCTGACCTCCCTGGTGCTGATCGACCGGGTTCTGATCTCGACGCCCTTTGCCGACACCCGGGCGGGGGCCTATCTGGGCTTGGCCAGCAGCCTTGTCCTCACCTACGGCGCAGGTCGCTCGCTGCGCTCGGAGGGGCCTGATCCGGCCTCCAACGCCCCCATTCCCACGGTCCGCTTGCCCTCCAGCAGCTGACCGGCGGTGCTCGGCATGTCAGCGGGCGCGAACCGAAGGCCCGCGAACCTAGAATGGGATCGATGCTGGACCGAGATCAGATCCTGCACATCGCCCGCCTGGCCCGACTGTCTCTGGATGAGTCCGAGCTTGACCGGATGGCCGGTGAGCTGTCCCAGGTCCTGGCCCACGTGGAGAGGATCCGGGAGCTGGACCTCGATGGCGTGGCTCCGACATCGCATGTGATCGACGTCGGCACCGTGATGCGCGACGATGAGCCGGTCCCCTGCCTCCCGCGCGAGCGCGTGCTTGAGCAGGCTCCGGAGCCGGTGCAGGGAGGCTTCGGCGTGCCGAGCCCCGGTCCGGCCGAGCCGTGACCGCTCTGATCGAGCTCAGCGCGGCTGAGGCGGCAACCAAGGTTCGAGCCGGTGAGATCTCGGCGAGTGAGCTGTTCGAGGCCTATCGGGCGCGCGCCAGCGCCGATCAGCTGAACGCTTTCACCTGGGTGGCGGAGTCGGCCTCGGGCGCGGAGACGGCGGCCGCAACGGCGCTCGGGGGTGTTCCGGTGGCCGTCAAGGACCTGTTCTGCACGGCCGGGGTGCCCAGCCAGTCGGGTTCCCGGATCCTGGAGGGCTACCGGCCCCCGTACACGGCCACGGTGGTGCAGAAGCTGACACAAGCCGGCGCTCCGTTGCTTGGCAAGACCAACCAGGACGAGTTTGCCATGGGGTCCTCGAACGAGAACTCGGCTTTCGGGCCCGTGCGCAACCCCTGGGACCGTGACCGCGTGCCGGGAGGATCCTCGGGCGGCAGCGCCGCCGCGGTCGCCGCTGGCTTGGCTCCGTGGGCCATCGGCACCGACACCGGCGGCTCGATCCGCCAGCCGGCGGCGCTGTGCGGGGTGGTCGGCCTCAAGCCGACCTACGGCGCGTGCTCACGCTACGGGATGATCGCCTTCGCTTCCTCGCTGGATCAGGCCGGGACGCTGACCCGTGACGTCACCGACGCCGCACTGCTGTTCGGCCAGATGGTCGGGCACGACCACCGAGATTCGACCTCCGTGCCCTATCCCGGACAGATCGGCGTCCCAGAGGCCGAGAATCTGCGCGGAATCCGGCTGGGCGTGCCCGAGGAGCTGTTGGGTGGCGGGGAGGGCGGCGCTGGTATCGAGCCCGGCGTTCGGTCCAGCTTCGAGCGCACGCTGCGCCTGGCTGAGGAGCTGGGCGCTGACGTTTCGCCGTGCCGGCTCGTGCACGCACCGCATGCTCTCTCGGCCTACTACCTGATCGCGCCGGCTGAGGCATCGGCCAACCTGGCCCGCTTCGATGGCGTGCGCTACGGATTACGGGTCGATGGTGAGGCTGATCTGGAGACGATGTACACCCACACGCGCGCGGCCGGCTTCGGCCCGGAGGTCAAGCGTCGGATCATGCTCGGCACGTATGCGCTGTCCAGCGGCTACTACGACGCCTACTACGGAGCCGCGCAGAAGGTCAGGACGAGAATCGCCCAGGACTTCGCCGATGTATTCGAGCGCTTTGACTTCGTTGTCACGCCGACCAGCCCGTGGGTGGCGTTCCCCCTCGGGACCAAGACCGGCGACCCGCTGTCCATGTATCTCAACGACTTCTGTACCGTGCCGATGTCCCTGGCCGGGACTCCTGCCATCTCGGTGCCATCGGGCCTCAGTGAGGGCCTGCCCGTGGGCTTTCAGCTGGCCGGCCCGGCCTTCAGCGAGAGCCGCCTGCTGGATGTGGCCTACGCGCTAGAGGCGGCCATCGGCTTCGACGCCGGGGAGCTCCGGCGGTGACGGGCTCCCGCGCCCCGGACTGGGAGCCGGTGATCGGGCTCGAGATCCACGTCCAGCTCAAGACGCGCACCAAGATGTTCTGTGGGTGCGAGCTTTCGTTTGGCGATCCGCCTAACGTGCACACCTGCCCGGTCTGCCTCGGACTGCCGGGAGCGCTCCCGGTGCTCAACGCGCGGGCGGTGCAATTCGGCGCGCTCATCGGCCTGGCACTCGGGTCCGAGATTGCCCCCCGGTCGGTGTTTCACCGCAAGAACTACTTCTATCCCGACTCGCCCAAGGGCTACCAGATCTCCCAGTACGACGTTCCCCTGTGCAGCGGGGGTCAGCTGGGGGACGTGCGCATCCATCGGGTGCACCTCGAGGAGGATGCCGCCAAGCTGGTCCACGTCGGGGAGAGTGGGCGTATCCATGGCGCCAGCCGCAGTGTGGTCGACTACAACCGCTGCGGCACCCCGCTGGTGGAGATCGTGACCGAGCCCGACTTGCGCTCCCCCGGCCAAGCCCGAGAGTGGCTGACCCTGCTGCGGACCACGCTGCGCCAGCTGGGGGTGTCTGACGTCAACATGGAGGAGGGCTCCCTGCGTGCCGACGCCAACGTCTCCGTGCGTCCGTCCGGCACCTCAGAGCTCGGTACCAAGACCGAGTTGAAGAACATGAACTCGTTTCGGTTCCTGGAGCGAGGCGTGAAGGCGGAGATCGAGCGTCAGAGCGCCCGGCGGGCGGCCGGGGAAGCCGTCGTGCAGGAAACGTTGCACTTCGATCCTGCCGCGGGCCGACTGAGCGTGCTGCGCTCCAAGGAGGAGGCCCACGACTACCGCTACTTTCCCGAGCCCGACCTGGTGCCGTTGCTGATCAGCGAGGCCATGCTCGCCGAGGCGACCGCCCAGCTTCCCGAGCTGCCGGTCGCCCGGGCGCAGCGCCTGGAGCGCGAGTACGGACTGGCGGCCGACCGAGCTCGCGAGCTGGCCTTCCGGCGCGAGCTGGGTGACTACTACGAGCGGGCGCTGGCCGCCGTGGCCGGCGATGACCATGCGACAGCGGTCGCGGTGGCCAACTGGATACCCCAGCTGGTGCAGCGGATCGGCTCCGAAGCCGATCCGGCCGAGAGTCGAGTCGCCCCTGAGGCCCTGGCTGCGCTGGCGGTCATGGTGCAGGGCCGCGAGCTGAGCCGCGATGCGGCCCGTAGCCTGCTCAGCCGTATGGTGCAGGAGGGGGGAGAGCCCCGCGATCTGGTCCAGCGCGAGGGCCTGGGCACGATCGCCAACGGGGGCCGCGAGCTGGCCGAGCTTGTCGACGGTGCCCTCGGCGCCGATCCCGAGGCGGCTGCGCAGGTCAGGGCCGGCAACATGCGGGCGATCGGCCCACTGGTCGGTTATGTCATGCGCGAGAGCCAGGGCCGCGCCGACGGGGGTGAAGTGACGCGGCTGATCCGCGAGCGGCTGTCAGCCACCGAATCCGGGGACTAGTCGCCTGCCCTAGCGGGGAGACAGGAGACACAAAACCGGACCGCTGGGGGTGACAAGGCTCCCCAGCGGTCCGATCTCGCGAAACCAATCGACAGTCGGGCTGTGCGCCCGACGAGCTACGCCGACCTCAGTCCAGCCGTCGCGACAGAACGCGTACGACCAAGCCGGCGCCGAGGAGGGTCGCTCCTCCGGCGGCTAGTAGGACCGCGTCGAGCCCGGTAAAGGGAAGCGAACTGGCGGCCGCCGGGCCGTCCCCGTTTCCGCTCCCGGTCCCGCGCTGGGCTGTTGCGGCGTTGCAGGCCGCAGCAACATTGTAGCCCTGGCATGACGAGCTCCCAGCGGCGAAGGCCGTACTGGGAAGCAGAAGCGCTAGAGCCACAATGACCCCGGTAATTCTTTTCATGTGCCCTCCTCGAATCCTTTCTGAGACTAATTGCTGGCCGCAGCCACGTCCCCATTTAAACATTTCTCTGCGTTTCCAGCCAGATCCTACACGAACGTACTGAGAAGTTCCAAAGACTACCACCAGACTCATGGAGCAACGACCATGAGCCGAATCGCCTCCGTGTAGGTGAGCGGATGACGGGAATCGACGCGGGCCAGTGCCTGACGGACCGGAGGCTGGCGTGCGTTTATGGAAACCGCCGTTTGGAAATCTCGCTTGGCGGCCGTGCGGTCCCCCAACGCGGAGCGGGCCAAGCCGGACCCCAGCCAGGCAAACCAGTCCCCGGGGTCGCGGGAGCTGGCCTGCCCAAAGCGCGCTCTGGCCTGCACCGGCTGGTTGTGGGCCATCGCGACCTCGCCCCCGAGCAGTCCGGGGTCAGCGCTGAGCGGGTTGAGCTCCGCGGCGCGGGAAAGGTCTGCAAGCGCCGCGCTGGGGTCGGTGGCCGAAACATCGCTGGCCATCGAGACCTCGCGGACCGAAAGGTAGGAGACACCGAGCACGGCCGCCCCGGCCACTAGGGCGATGGTGGCCAAAGCCGCTGCCCCGACGGCCACAGGGCGCCGGGGCTTGGAGCGACGGGCCCTCGGGGTCGGGTGGGCGGCCGGCTCGCCCCTCACCTGGTGCGGGGCAGAGAGGGCGCAAGCGAGGCCGAGAAAGCCCACGGCCGGCCCCGAGAGCGCGGGCATCTCCCAGAACCAGTCCAAAGAACCGTGGATCAGCCACACGATCACGGGCAATAGCGCCGTCGCGGCGGCCGCGCGCGCCAGCGGGGAGCCGCGGCGCCGCACGCGGATGGCTGCCCAGAGAGCGGCTAGCAGGAAGGCGAAGAACAGGATGAACCCGACCAGCCCGGTCTGGGCGAGCAGGCGGATCTCCACGCTGTGCGGCCACTGCGGCTCTTGTCCGGTACGCCGGTGCAGGACGTAGTAGTTGGCGAAGTTGTCCTGGCCCAATCCGTCGAGCGGGTGAGCCGCGAAGGCCGCCAAGCCGACCCGCCAGAAGTCATAGCGTCCGCTGCCGATGTCGCCGAAATGCGAGTGGGTGGAGTAGACGGCCTCGGGATGGCTCAACCCTCGCCACTGGCGCGAGATGAACCGACCTGGATTGCCGTGGGTGAGGGTGAGTAGAGCCACCACGGCGCCTGCGAGCGCGAGCGCGGACCCGATCGTGCCGATCATCCGGCGCGAGACTCGGCCCAGGCTCGGTGTCCGGACCAGCCGCTCAGTCCAAGCGATCACCGTCCCCAGGACCAGTGCCGCCGTCCAGATGATCAGGGCGGCCTGGCCCGCGCGGGATGCCGCGTGGTCCAGCGACGATCCCGATTGACTGCTGAAGACACCGAGGAAGCGGTGCACGGCGACCAGAGTCCCGACAATGGGTATCACCGCGGTACCGGCGACTCGTAGCCGGTCGGGGCAAACCAGCAGCGCGACGACGCCTATCAGGGGCAGGGTGAAGAGCCAGCCGCGGCTCTGGGCCATCAGGGCGAGCTGCAGGTCTGTGCAGGCGAAGGCAATGGCCAGTCCGCGAACCAAGCCGGGAAGCTCGCGACGCGAAGCCAGTACGGTGCCGACCAGCGCCCCCATGGTGAACAGCGCGGCGGTGGCGTTGTAGTACCCGGTGGGAGCCGCCAGGTGCCTCCCCGCGAGCAGGCTGCCAAGGTGATCGGCCGAGGCCATCCGCAGGGCGAGCACCAGTCCAATCAATCCGACACCGAGCGCGAACAGGGCCAGGGCCAGCAGCCCCGCCCGTGGGGTCCAGGGCACGAGCGCGCAGACGGAGAAGACCAAGAAGTAGAGCAGTGCCCGGTTGCTCCCGGTGAGCGCGCTGCCGGGGGACTGAGCCCAGGCGATCGAGACATAGGACCAGACCACGTAGAGACCGAAGCCAGCGATGGCCAAGACGACTGGCCGCGAGACCGCAACCGGTCTGGTCATCACGATCACTGCGGCGAGCAGAGAGAGCGCGACCAACCCCCCCCAGTACCAGGTGTCGGCGTCGTAGCCGCCGTTGTGCGCCGCCCACACGAGCATCAGGGCCACGACGGCGAACCCTGCCAGTGCTGGCGTGGCGCTATCGCGAATTCGGCTTGACAGCCACGCCGTGGACACCGCGCGGAATCATGCCAAACCCGGCCGACACGCTGCTTGCTAGCCTCACGCGCCGAATGCGTACGCGCCAAACCGGGTGCCCAGCGGCGGCGCGCTCCTCTCCGGGTGTTCGCGGATGAGGCTCGGGCGGCGCCTGGCCCAGATGACCTCCGGCGCCGGAGCGACCGGACGGTCGCTCCGTCATGGCCGCGTTGGACGGCCAGCTCCCACCTGGCCGGTCGGAGAGGACATTCGCACTCGGGCCAGGATCAGCTGGCCCGCGCGCTATGAGTGGGCGTCGGCGAGTCGCTGGGTCGATGGCCTGCGCTCCAGCATGGCCGCGCAGATGGAACTGGGGGTTGAGGACATCGAGCAGCCTTACGAGGGCGTGGTCATGTTCGCGTTCGTGCTCGACGGTGTCAGCCACGAGGTGGCGATTGACTATTTCGACCGCGAGCGCCTGCTCGAAGAGGTGGCGCAGCGGTGTCCTCTGGTCTTCAAGATGCAGTACGCGACCGACGGCTACGGTCGCGAGCACGTAATCCCGGGCGGCTATGTCCCGGTCAGCTCGCGGATCTACCGCTACCTATCGGGGCTTCGCCACGCGCGTGAGCATCTGGAGCCGCGCTTCGACGTCTACGGTCGTTTCAGTCTGTCCTACGCCTCGGCGACCCGGCGCGCCGCCATCACGTCTCTGCGCGAGCAAATGCAGTTCCCCTACGAGGGAAGCCTGGCCACGGTCGCCTATCCGTCGTACCTAAGGGAAGCGGCTCTGAGTCGCGTGTGCATCGATCTGCCCGGCAACGGCGACATGTGCCACCGCTTGGTCGAGTATCTGGCCATCGGCGCCTGCGTCGTGCGGCCGACTCCGACGACCCGCCTGCACGTACCCCTGAGTGACGGCGTGCACATCCGCTATGCCCACGACCTGGAGTCGGGCCTGGTGGCCTGCTGTGCCGATCTGCTGGCCAATCCCGCTCAGGCGGCCGGCATGGGCCGAGCGGCGCGTGACTACTTCGATCGCTACCTCCACATCGAGCAGCTCGCGGGCTACTACATCGATCGGTGCGTATCAATGCTGGGCGACGGGGCGGGGGCGGCGGCAGCGGTTCAGCCCACCGGGTCCGGCGGACTGGCGTAGGACTCCGATGCCGCGATTCTCGGTCGTCATCGCCGCCTACAACGCGCAGGCCACGATCGAGTCGGCCGTTCGCTCGGCACTCTCCCAGACACTCCGGGATCTCGAGGTCATCGTTGTTGATGATGGCTCGACTGACGGGACCGTTGGCGTGGTCACAGAGATCGACGATCCGCGCCTGAGGCTTGTGCAGCGTCCCAACGGAGGGCCGTCGGCGGCGCGCAACTCCGGGGCGCTGGCCGCAAAAGGGGAACTGGTGGCCTTCCTGGACGGCGACGATCTCTGGCTACCGTCCTACGCGGAGCGGGCCTGCGCCGCGATGGACGCCAACCCGGATGCGAACCTCGTCTACACCGACGGCTACGTGTTCGAGAGCGGATCGGGGCGGGTGTTGCTGCGCACGGCGATGGGGCTCATGCACCCGCCGGATCCGACGCCGGCCGACCGCGACAACTTTCTGACTGAGCTCCTGAAGCGAAACTTCGTCTACAACTCAGTCACCGTGCGCGCGTCAGTACTCGCGGAGGTCGGCGGTTACGACGAGACGCTCAGCGAGGGCGAGGACTACGAGCTCTGGCTGCGCATGGTCCTTCGCGGTTACGTGCCGGTGTGGATGGGCGGCGTCTACGGCCTGTACCGCTGGCACGCGGGTCAGGCCGTGCGCAACCGGATGAAGACGTCGCGATGGGAGGTGACCGTATTTCGTCGCCTGGCCTCGCAAACCCTCCCGCGACCGGAGCACTCAGAGCTCGTCCGGGCCAGGCTGGCGCGGGCTGAGCGAGTGCTGGAGATGCCCATGGGCCGACGCCGGGTTCGGTATTTGCTGAGGCGGGCACGCCGTTTTCCCACGTGGCTGGCGCGCCGCAGCGGACCCGAACAGCTCTGGCGCGACGAGCCGCCCCCGGACGTCCGGGCCGTGTTTCCGGACCTGGCCGCTGTGTGATCAGGCCGCGGCTGAGGATGCCCGGGCGCGGCGTATGCGGAGCCACCCCCGCAGCTGCGAGCGACGGCCGCGGTCCAGTGCCAGCAGCGCCCCGGCGTAGATAACGGTCCCCATAGCCACTTCACCTAGGACCAGAGCGATCGCGGTGGCCTCGGGGTGATCCACAGGGTCGGTGAGCCCGGTGAAGGCGAACATCGCGGCCAGCATCACGGCTGTGGCCAGGGCGGGTCCGAGAAACTGGCGCCCCAGCTCCTTCCAGCGCAATCCCACCAGCGGGGCGATCACCGCGTAGGAGTAGAGCGCGGTGGCGCACTGGCTGACCGAGACAGCAGAGGCGACGCCCACCAATCCGAATGGGACCCCGGCGGAGATCAGAGCGACGGTGGCGACCAAGCTGAAGCTCTGGACGCGGATGAGCCGGTCGGGGCGCCCGGTCGCCTTGCTCAGCTCGGCGGTCACGGAAATGATCACTCCACCCAGGAGCAGTCCCCACAGGGCGGCGATGGCGTGGCCGGCCGGCCTCCATATGGGTCCCAGGGCGAGTACAGCGATCGGGACGCCGAGTGGAATCAGGGCAAAACTGACTGGCACCGCAACGATGGTGGCCAGCCCCAACACCCGCTGAGTGGCCGCCCGCAGCCGCGACTTGTCGTCTGAGATGCGGGCCAGCGTGGGGAGCAGGACATAGCCGCCGACATTGACGAAAGCATTGTGGGGTTGCAGGGCCAGCCTGAAACCATTGCGAAACTGGCCCAACGTCGGCGTACCCGCGAACTTACCCAGCAGGACCGTGCTCAGCTGGCTGGCTATGCGACGCAAGATCTCTGATCCGAGCACCGGCCGCGCAAAGGCCGCCAGCTCGCGCCAGAGAGCGAACGAGGCCAGCGAGAAGCGGGGACGAAAGCGAGCGAACCGCCAGCTCGTCACGACCGTGACGATCTCCTGGGCGTAGCTTCCGGCGACCAGACCCCAGACGCCGGCCCCCAGGGCGCAGGCGACGATCGATACGGTGGCGAAGGTGACCGCGGCTAGGGGGTCGACCGCCACTCGCCGAGCGAACGAGAGACGTCGCTGCAGCAGCGCATCGGGGACGATGGCCAGCGCGTTCACGAACAGCCAGGGCGAAAGCGCGGCGGCGATCGTCGCCACCCGATCACTGTTGAAGAAGACGCCGAAGAGCGGCGATACGGCCAGCGCCATCACGGTCAGCAGGGTTCCGCTGACTAATAAGGCGAAAAAGGCTGTGCTGGCCGCCTCCTCGCCGCGATCCCGACGCCTTATCAGCGCCGACATCATTCCCCCCTCGGTGAACAGGAACCCCCAGGAGACCAGCACGGCTCCGGCCGCGTAGTCTCCGAAATCTCGCGGGGTGAGCAGCCGCGCGAGAACTACGTAGGCCAGGAAGGTCAGTGTTTGGCTGGCGATCCAGCCGACCGTGGCCAGGCTCGCGCCGCGAATCGCCTTCCGCGCCAGTGACGAGCCCTGGCCGTAATCCTCGGCTTCGGCAATCGGGGGCTCGCTGTCCACGCCCTCATTGTGTCGGCTGGGCCGGTTGTCAGTCTCGGCGGGAAAGGGGCCCGAGATCCCGGGTTTGAGCGCCGCTAGTCGGAGCGGGTGCGAACGGCGTGGCTCCGTGCGCAGTGGGCGTGCCGACGACACCCTCCGCGGGCGCCTCGTCGGTGCCGGTGACGCCGGGCTCTGTGGGCACGGGCGGTCACCGCGAGGCGCCCAGGCGGGCTGACGTGCCTGGTGGTGGCCGCACCGAGCCTGGGCGGCGAGGATGACGGGGTGGGCGCCGGCGAGGACGTGGGGATGCCCGGCGTTGAGGGGGTAATCGTCGTCGGCGTGTTGGGGCAGGTCCCCTGTAGGAAGCAGGGGTCGATGACCCGGAGCCTGGT
>JALYZQ010000166.1 GCA_030948805.1 Actinomycetota bacterium
GCCCTATCCGCCGTGGCGATCTCGTGGTTGGGATCCCAGAAGATCAGGTAGGGCGCCTCGGCGTGCAGGACAGGACCGCCGTGGTAGGTGAGATTGTCCGCAACGGGCGGGCTTGCCGAGGTGGCTGGCTTGACCGCTGCCAACGGCGCGGTGGGGCGTCGGGCGTAGCTGCCTTTGATCGAGGCGGGGTTGATGCCGCGCTGCGCCAGCACTCCGACGACGTGGTGTTGACCGAGCGCCACCAGCCCAGCATCGGCCCGGGGGGCCAGCGCACCGGTCCAAACCACAGCCACCAGCAGCCCCAGACCACCGACCACCCAGCGTGGCGAGCGTATAGAGCTGGCACGTCTCATCGGTTCCAAACGACCTTCATCGGCATGCGACCCCCGTTGGCTTGAGCCTAGGCCGCGGGTGCTCGCGCCGCGGCGGTCACAGCCAGGGCATCGGCGGCTCCGGGCGGCGTGAGATCCCCTCGCGCAGGCTCGCCTCCTGCCACCGCTCGCGGGGCGGGGGGTCGGCGGCGGGCGCCGGCGCCGTGTCGCGCATGAACCGCTCGAGCGCCGCCACAACGGCAGCGGCTTCCTCAGGGCTGGCTTGGGGAGCCACCAGCTCCAGCTTGGGCCGTCGGTTCATGAAGCCCGAGAGTAGCGTCGCGAGCCGAGCCTCGCTCCCGGTTCTAGGCCAGGAGGCGGTCGGCCGCGCGGCCTGACCGGCCGACCAGCCATGCCCAGCCGCCTGGGCATCCTCGGTTGCTGTCCCTAGAGGGGGATGTTCCCGTGCTTGCGCCGGGGCCCGGTCTCCCGCTTGGTCTGCAGGGTGTGCAGAGCCGTGATCACCTTGGGCCGGGTCTCATGCGGGACGATCACGTCGTCGATATACCCGCGTTCGGCGGCCACATAGGGGTTGGCGAAGTGCGCCTTGTAGTCCTCGATCAGCTTCTGACGCCGCGTATCGGGCGTTGGGGAGGCCGCGATGTCTCGGCGGTAGATGATGTTGACCGCGCCTTCGGGTCCCATCACGGCCACCTCGGCCCCAGGCCAGGCGAAGTTGAAGTCAGCCAGCATGTGCTTGGAGGCCATGACGTCGTAGGCGCCTCCGTAGGCCTTGCGCGTGATGATGGTGATCTTGGGCACCGTGGCCTCGGTGTATGCGTACAGCAGCTTGGCCCCGTGCCGGATGATCCCGCCCCACTCCTGGGCTGTGCCGGGGAGGAATCCGGGCACATCGCAGAATGTGACGATGGGGATGTTGAAGGCATCGCAGGTGCGCACGAAGCGTGCGGCCTTGCAGGAGGAGTCGATGTCCAGCACGCCGGCCAGCTGCGCCGGCTGGTTGCCGACCACACCTACGGCAAAGCCGTCCAGGCGAGCGAAGCCGCACACGATGTTGCGCGCATAGTGCTCATGGACCTCAAAGAACTCCCCGTCGTCGACGATACGGCGCACCACCTCGCGCATGTCGTAGGGCTTATTGGGGCTGTCGGGGACGATCGTGTCCAGCTCAGGGTCCTCGCGCAGCGGGTCGTCGCTGGGCTGGACGCGAGGCGGAATCTCCAGGTTGTTCTGGGGCAAAAAGGACATCAGGTAGCGGGTGTCCTCGATGCACGACTCCTCGTCATCGGCGGCGAAGTGGGCCACGCCGGACTTGGTCGAGTGGCTCATCGCCCCGCCCAGCTCCTCGAACGTGGGCTCCTCGCCGGTCACCGTCTTGACCACGTCGGGACCGGTGATGAACATGTGCGAGGTCTCCTTGACCATGAAGATGAAGTCGGTCATGGCCGGCGAGTAGACGGCGCCCCCGGCGCACGGGCCCATGATCAGGCTGATCTGGGGGATCACCCCGCTGCAGCGGACGTTACGCACAAACACGTCGCCGTATGCGCCCAGGGAGACCACGCCCTCCTGGATCCGAGCCCCGCCGGAGTCGTTGATCCCGATCACCGGGCATCCGATCTTGGCCGCCAGATCCATGACCTTGCCCATCTTCTCGGCCATCACCTCCCCCCGGCTGCCGCCGAACACGGTGAAGTCCTGGCTGAACACACACACGCGACGCCCATCGATCGTCCCGTGGCCGGTGACCACGGCGTCGCCCCAGGGACGGTTGCGCTGCATGTCGAAGTCCAGCGTGCGGTGGCGCACGAACGTGTCCAGCTCCTGGAAGGAGCCGGGGTCGAGCAGCTTCTCAATGCGCTCGCGGGCGGTGAGCTTGCCCTTGTCGTGCTGCTTGGCGACCGCCGCCTCGGTACCGGAGTGGATCGCCTCGTCGCGCAGCTCCTGGAGCTGGGCCAGCTTCTCCTCGTGGGTCTCTGGGGCCTTCTCGCGCATCGGGCGCGCGAGTCTATACCGGCGGACGGTGCGCAGAGGCCCGGTGAGGGGTGCCAGCGACCCTCCGATCCCGATACACTAAAACGTGGAGAGAGGGTGGAGCTACTGGGCAGAGACCTGGCGAGGCGCGCGTCGTCAAGGCGCCCGAATCGCTGGGCAGGGTGGCTATCGCTGCTCGCGGTCGCGGCCCTATTCGCGCTGGGCGCTCCCGGCGCGTGGGCCGCGGGAACGTTCCCCTACCCGGACGGGGTCAACCAGCCAGAGTCCGCCAACTACAAGCTGAACCCCGGCCAGACACCGTCGAACTTCTCCGACACCGGCGCCTGGGAGCTCACCGGGACCCCGGACACGAGCGGCAGTGACCCCCGCCAGGCCGCAGTCAACAACCAGTCCGACCAGCTGTGCGGCATTCGGGGGATCAGCCTGGCCGACACCCAGATCACCCAACCGGCCGGCTCGTGCGCCACCGGCCCCGTCCAGACCGCGTTCCAGTTCAGCACGGGCAACCCGGACGTGCACATCGCCGTGCTCGACTCGGGCATCGAGTGGAACGACCCCGGCGTGATGGCCAACGAGGCCGGCAAGGTGTGGCTGAACACCGGCGAGCTTCCGGCTCCCAGGAACGACCTCTCAACACCGCTCGTGCCCCTGCCGGGCGGCAAGACCTGCGGCAGCGGCCTAAGACCGGCAAGCGGAGGCGACTACAACAAGCTGGGCAACTACTACCCCGACGGTCACGGGGGGGAGATGGGCGGCGGCTACGACATCCTCGGCCAGGGGATGGTCAACGTGCTCGATTGGGCCTGCGACTCCCGGGTGGCCGCCGCCTTCCACAGCGCACGCCGCCACGGGCCGGCCGGCGTCCTGACCCCCGAGGACCTGATCCTGGCCTTCTCCGACGGGATCGACCACGACCGCAACGGCTACGCCAACGACATCGCCGGCTGGAACTACGTCGACAACAACAACGACCCCTACGACGACGTCCAGTACGGACACGGCTCCGGCGAGGCCCGGGACTCCACCGCCCAGGCCAACAGCAGCGGCGGAACGGTGGGCACCTGCCCCAACTGCATGGTGATGCCGCTGCGGGTCGGGGAGTCCTTCGTCGCCGACGCCAACCGCTTCGCCGAGGCGACCCTGTACGCGACCGATATGGGGGCCGACGTGATCCAGGAGGCGCTGGGGACCTACAACGCCCCGTACTTCGCACGCCAGGCGATCGAATACGCCTACAACCACGGGACCACCGTGATCGCCTCAGCCGCCGACGAGGAGGCCGGGCATCACAACCAGCCCGGCTCGCTGCCCGACACGATCGTGGTCAACTCGGTCAACGCACCCGAGCTCAACGGGGCCACAGGAGCTTCCTACCTGCAGCTGAACGGGTGCACCAACTTCGGGCCGCGCGTCGACCTCTCGGTGGAGGGCTCCTCGTGCTCCTCGGAGGCCACCGGCAAGAGCTCCGGGGTGACGGGGCTGATCTACAGCGCGGCTGAGAACGCCCTGACCGGGCACAGGATCTCGCCGGCCGCCGACTGCACCCGCGCCGGCAACACGCCGGTCGCGGGCACCCCCTGCATCATCACCCCCAACGAAGTACGCCAGCTGCTGGCCAGTGGCAACGTCGCCGGCGACACCACTGCCGGCCAGGCCACCCAGAGCAGCGGGACGACCTCGGCCGACCAGGGTGCTGGTGGCCAGGCCGACGACGTCAACTTCGCCACCCAGCCTGAGATCTCGTGCAGCTCGAGTCCGATCGCCAGCTGCACCGACCCCAACGCCAACACGACCTTCAACCCCCTGGACCCGACTCAGCCCGGCGGGGCGCTTGGTCCCAGCACTTTCCAATATCCCGCGCGCAAGGGCTTTGACGAGTTCTACGGCTACGGGCGCCTGAACGCCTACAAGTCGGTCTACGCGGCCGCTGGAGGGAACATCCCGCCCGAGGCCGGCATTACCTCGCCGGACTGGTTTAACCAAGTCGATCCGGCCCGGAGCAGCTTCAACCTGGACGGCCACGTGGATGCGCGCAGCGGCCAGTACACCTGCCAGGTCGAGATCGCCCCCGGGGTGCAGCCCAACAACGCCCCTGCCTCCGCCACCCCCGCCGGCGACTTCCACCAGATCTCCTCCAGCTACTGCGACGGCTCATCGATTCACTCCGGCCCCTACAACGGCCTGCTGGCGTCGGTTGACATCGCCAACCTGAAGTCGCTGTTCCCCTCCGGCAATCCCACCTCGTTCGCCGGCAACGAGAACGGCGGCGGGGCCAACCTCCAGGACGAGTCCGGACGACCCAACACCCAGCCCTACGGCTTCACCGTCCGCGTGGTTGTCACCACCCACGGCGCCGCGGTGGCGATGACCGGCGAGGACCGCCGCCAGCTCTACCTGCACCGCGACCAGGACATGCTGGCCGGGTGGCCCAAGGAGCTGCAGTCCGACGGGGACTCGAGCCCGATCCTGGCCGACATCGAGGCCCGCGACCGCAAGGACCTGATCGTCGCCACCTCCGACGGCTGGATCCACGCCTACCGCCCGGATGGTTCCGAGGCGCCCGGATGGCCGGTGCACACCGACCGTCTGCCGGGTCTGCACGCCGGCGCGGCGGCCTTCGGCTCGGGGGGCGTCGGCACCGGCCACTATTCGGCCGTACTGGGCGGCCTGGCCGCCGGTGACCTGTTCCACGACGGATCCATCGACGTAGTGGCTGACGATCTGGATGGGAACGTCTACGCCTGGAACGGCCGCGGCCAGCTCATCTTCCACGCCCATTCCAATCCGGCCTACTCCGGCGCGCCACTCGACTATCCCAGCAATCCCACCGGTGCCCTGGACAACGTCCGCCACGGACCCCGCGACCGGACCGAGGGGGGCTTCCTCAGCTCTCCGGTGCTGGCCAATCTGAACGGCGGTGCGGGGCCGCTGGACATAGTCGTCTCCGGCGAGGACCGCCATCTGTACGCCTGGCAGCCCGCTGGCCACGCCGTGCCCGGCTTCCCAGTGCTGGTCGCCGATCCGAACAAATTGACGGGGGTCGATCCGGCCACGAACCATCTGACCTTCTCGACCATCACCGCCAAGGCCAACCCCGGAATCCAGGAGGACCAGGGTAAGCTGATCGACACCCCCGCGGTGGCCTATGTGAACGGGCCGGACAAGCCCCCGATCGTCTATGTGGGCTCAAACGAGGAGTACACCCAGAACACCGGGAACGAGGGCCTGATCAACGCCTCCGGCGTGACTGCCGCCTCTCTGGGCGCCCTCGGCCAGACCGGCGTTCTGACATTCGGCAACGGTCGGGTGTACGCGATCAAGCCGACCGGCGGCCCGCTGTCCTGCACCGGCGGGACCTGCTCATCCTCGGCCTATGAGCCCGGCTGGCCGGTGAAGATCGGGATCATCGACGAGGGGCTGCTGCCCGACGTGGGTGAGGGCATCAACGGCTCGCCGGTGGTCGCGCCGGTCACCTGCTCAAGCGGCGGCGCGGGGATGAAGGTCGGCGTCTCGCCCGACGCCGGTCCGGGCTACATCCTCAACCCCGACGGCAGCTCCTGCTACGGAAAGACAGGCAGCCAGTACAACGTCCTGGCCACCGACGAGTCAAGCGGCAACGGCACCAAGCTCGACACGCCCGCGTTCCCGGCCGTGGGCTATCCCGCCTTCGGAACGCTGGACGGCAAGACGGTCTCGATGTTCGACCAGGGCGCGGGGCTGGTCCGCGCGCTCGACGTCGCCGTCAACGGCGAGCAGAAGGGTGGTCAGAACTTCATCCTGGGCTGGGACGCCAACTCCGGCCAGTTCTCCGCCGGCTACCCCGCGGTCTCCAACGACCTCGGGTTCCTGACCGGAGAGGTCGTCGGGGACATCACCGGGCAGGCGCCGGCGCAGCAGGTGCTCGGCGGCACGGCGTCACTGGACGTGCAGGCCTTCAACGCGCAGGGCCAGGCGGCCACCAGCGCTTGGCCGAAGCTGAGCGGGGACTGGCTGGTGGCCACGCCGATGCTGGGCTCCTTCGGCACCCTGGACTACACCTCGAGCGCCCGCAAGGACGTGGTCACGGTCACCCGCTCGGGCACGCTCTCGGTCTACACCACCCCCGCCAGCGCCTGCTCGCCGTCCTCATGGCCCAACTTCCACCACGACATCGCCAACTCCGGCGACTACACCCGCGACGCGGTTCCGCCGGGAGTGCCGCTCTCCCTGCACGTCTCCGGAGGCCGGCTGACCTTCACCTCGCCGGGCAACGACCTCATGTGCGGCACCCCGGCGCGCTACGAGGTCGTGAGCGCCTCAGCGCCCTTCACCGCCGACCAGGTGCCCAGCCTGCGCCACCTGTCCGGGGTCCCCGCGCCCGTCCCCGCGGGCCACGCCGCGACGATGAGCCTGCCCGGCGACGTGGGCGGTTGCGTCGGCGTGCGGGCCATCGATCCGGCCGGCAACCTCAGCCCGACCGCGGTCATAGCCACCAGGCCGAGCGTGAACTGCGGCCCAGGGGTCGCGCCATCGGGTCCGCCGGCGTTAGGGAGCAAGCCAACCCACCATGGCCGGCGCTGCCCGCGTGCGACGGGGCGGCTGCGCGGGACAACGCTCGGTCTGGTGAGACTCGGGATGACGCGCGCGCGAGCGCGCCGGGCCTACAGGCTCAGCTCCGACAAGCGGCGGCGCTACCAGGACTACTTCTGCCTGGCCAAGAACGACGTCCGGGTCGGCTACGCGTCTGCGCCCCAGCTCCTGCGCACGGCGTCGCGGCGCGACCGGCGCAGGCTCCGGGGACGGGTGGTCTCGATCTCGACCGCCAACCGCTTGTACTCGCTGCACGGCGTCAGGCCCGGAACCCGCCTGCGTCGGGTCCGCAAACGCCTGCATCCCAGCCGAGCGTTCCACGTCGGACGAAACTTCTGGTACTTCTCGGCCAATGGCGCCTCCACCGGACTGATCAGGGTCCGCCGCGGGATCATCCAGGAGATCGGGATCGCGCAACGCTCGCTGCTGCGCACATCTCGCGCCCGGCGCATCTTCCTGCGCAGCTTCTCCTGAGGTGGTCTGATGCAAAAGCGCGGCGCCCTCCTCATCGCTTCCCTGGTCATGATCGCGGCGCCGAGCCCGCTGGCCCGAGCAAGTCCCCGGCTCGCCTCGGGCCCCGGGCTCAGGCGCGGGAGAACGGCCGCCGGTGAGCGGTGCCGAGACTATCCAGCGCGCCGGTCAGCGCCTCGAGCTCCGGCGCCGAGGGCGCCGAGGACGACGACTGGCCCGGAGTAGGTTCTGGGGGCGCTCCGGGGCAAGCCTCTGGCGTAGTGAGC
>JALYZQ010000180.1 GCA_030948805.1 Actinomycetota bacterium
CCGGCTCGGTCCTGGGTAGGACCAGAAGCTGCTGCGGGGGCCGGGCGCTGGCGCTCTGGGCCTGCGCCAGCTCCAGCGGGTCGTGCACGACGAGATAGGGCGGCTCGAGCGTCTGGAGGCCCCGGCGGGCAAACCTCGTGACCACGCGAACGCTGGCGCTACGCCCGCCCGTCAGCATCGACAGGGGACCGCCGAGCGCGAGCCGCGACCCGGCTACCGGATCCATGACCTCGGCCCCCGGGAGGCCGAGCAGGCTCCGCCGGACCTCGATCTGCGCCGCCAGCGGTTGATCCTCGACGACGCGCTCGACGGGCAGGTAACGGTCGACCCGGGCGCCGCGGATGCTGATCCAGACCCAGACCGGAGCGGCCAACCCGATCGCGGTCAGCCCGACGCCGAGCACCAGCAGCGGCGAGGCCGCGAACAGCAACGCGAGCAGCGTCAATCCCAGGCCGGCGCCGGACACCGCCGCAGCTCGCGTTGCGAACAGCCGCGGCGGCTGCATCACAGCGCTCGCGTGCCCGCCACCGCGTCGGCGATCACATCGCCCGCCGCGTCGCGGGGCGTCTCCGGGGTCAGCACGAGCCGGTGGGCAAGCACGGGGGCGGCCAGCGCCTGCACGTCGTCGGGCAACGCGTGGTCGCGCCCGGCCATCATGGCGTGGGCCTTGGCGGCCCGCAGCAGCATCAGGCCCGCGCGGGGACTGGCCCCGAGATCGACGCGCGAATCTTCCCGCGTGCGCCACAGCAGCCGGACTATGTAGTCGCGCAGGGGCGCGGCGGCGCGCACTCGGGCGGCCGCGTCCTGGGCGGCCAGGATCTCGGCTGCCGTGGCCACCGGGCGCAGCGTCAGGACCTGATCGCCGGTCTCATGGGCGGCCAGCATCCCGGCCTCGGCGGAGCGATCCGGGTAGCCGAGGGAGATGCGCGCCATGAAGCGGTCAACCTGCGCCTCGGGCAGCGGATAGGTGCCCTCATACTCGATCGGGTTCTGTGTCGCCAAGACCAGGAACGGCCGAGCCAGCTCGTGGGTCTGGACGTCGACGGTCACGCACCGCTCCTGCATGCACTCGAGCAGGCCCGACTGGGTCTTGGGCGATGCGCGGTTGATCTCATCGACCAGGACGACATTGGCGAACACCGGCCCGGGACGGAACTCGAAACGCTGCTCGCGCTGGTCATAGACGTTGGTGCCGACCACGTCGGCGGGCAGCAGGTCCGAAGTGCATTGCACACGCGCGAACTGGCCGTCGATCGACCGCGCCACCGCCCGAGCCAGAGCGGTCTTGCCGACGCCGGGGTAGTCCTCGACGAGCACATGGCCCTCGGCCAGCAGCGCGACGATCAGGTGATGCAGCGTCTCGGGGCGGACCTGCACGGCCTTGACGACATTGGCCGCCACCGCGCGGGCGACCGCGGTGAAGGCCTCAAACTCTTGTGGCGCGATCGGCGTCTGCTCGAATGGCTCGATCGTCTCTCTCCTTTGCCACTAGCAACTGCTCCACCTCATCTAGAACGGCGGCCGCCACCCGATCCTTACCGGCCTTGGGTACCCGATGCCGGGCCCCGCTGCGCAGCACGATCGTGACCTCGTTCTCCAGCGTGTCAAAACCGATCTCCGGCGCGGCGATGTCGTTGACGACCACGGCGTCCAGTCCCTTGGCGGCCAGCTTCTCGGCGCCCAGCTCCACGGCGCCGGGGCCATGCTCAGCCGCGAATCCGACCAGCAGCTGTCCGGGTCGGCGCGACGCGGCCAGGGCGCTGATCACGTCCTCGGTGGGCACGAGCTCGATCTCGGGGATGCCCTGATCCTTCTTGAGCTTCGTCATCGCCGCCTGACGAGGGCGGAAGTCAGCCACTGCGGCGGCCATCAGCACGACGTCTGAGGTGGGGAATTCCCGGCGGCAGGTCTCGGCCAGCTCAGCCGCAGTCTGGACAGTGACCACTCGCGAGCCCAGGGGGGGCTCGAGTCCGACGTTGGCCGCCACCAGGGTCACCTCGGCCCCCCGCGCGATCGCCTCGGTGGCCAGGGCAAAGCCCATCCGTCCCGAGGAGCGGTTGCCAATGAAGCGCACACTGTCGATCGGCTCCCGGGTGCCACCCGCGCTGACCAGGATGCGGCGCCCGCGCCACGCAGACCCAGCGCCGGAGTCGATGGCGGGGTGGCCGGGATCCTCAGCACCCGTCAGCTGCCCCTCAGCAGCGGCGAGGAGCGCGGCCGGCTCGGCCATGCGGCCCATGCCGTGCTCCCCGTAGGAGGCCAGCGGACCCTCGCCGGGCGCAATCACCGTGACGCCGCGGGCGGCCAGCAAATCGAGGTTGGCCTGGGTGGCCGGATGCTCATACATGCGGTTGTTCATGGCCGGGGCGATCAGTAGCGGCCCGCCGGTCGCCAGCGCACACGCGGTGACCAGGTTGTCAGCGTGTCCGTGGGCCAGCTTCGCAATCGTGTTCGCGCTGGCCGGCGCGATCAGGTACACGTCGGCCCGCTCGGCCAGAGCCAGGTGCGAGATCGGGCTGCGGGTGGGCGCGCGCTCCCCGGGGAAGGCGCCCTGGAGCGGGTCGCGGTCGGCGTCTGAGCACAGGACCGGAGCTCCGGTGATGCCGGCAAAGGAGGCCGCCCCAACGAAGCGGGTGCTGGCCGGCGTCTGGATCACGCGCACGGAGTGCCCGGCCTTCATGGCCAGCCGCGCGGTCTCCAGCGCTTTGTAGGCGGCGATCCCGCCGCTCACACCGAGGAGCAACCGCGCCACAGATTCGACCCCTGACCTTGGGCTGGGCGGACTGCCTAGCGGTAGTGGTACTTGAGCTTGCCCTGAGCGACCTCTTCCAGAGCGATCGTCAGGTAGTTCTTGGAGCGGGTGTCGACCATCGGCGGGGGAAACTCGTCAAACGTGCCCTCGCCCAGGTTGTGGTAGTACGAGTTGATCTGGCGCGCCCGCTTGGCGGCCACGAGCACGCTGGCGTAGTCGGAGTCGACGTGGTCCAGCAGCTTGTCGATACGGGGTGAGATCACGGATTGAATCCTTGGTCGGGGACCTTCAGGTTAGCGGCCGGCGGCGGATCCTCCGCCAGTGCCCCGCGGACGATCTGCTCCAGCTGCGCCGTGGCCTCCTCGAGACGGTCGTTGACAACCACGTGGGCGAACTCCGGGCGCGCCCGTAACTCGCGCTCGGCGGTCTGCATTCGTTGCTCGATCTGCTCCTCGGCGTCGGTGCCGCGCCCCACGAGCCGGGCGCGGAGGGCTTCGTGGGTCGGGGGCGCGATGAACACCGCCAGTGACTCGGGCATGGCCTGACGGACCTGACGGGCGCCCTGGACCTCGATCTCGAGCACGACCGGGACCCCCGCCTCCAAGCGGCGCTCGAGCTCAGAGCGCAGGGTGCCGTAGCTGGAGCCGGAGTAGGTGGCGTGCTCGACGAAGTCCCCGGCCTCGACGCGTCGCCGAAACTCCTGGGGGCTGAGGAAGTGGTAGTCGACTCCGTCGCGCTCGCCAGGACGAGGCGACCGGGTGGTGGCCGAAACGGACAGATCGAGGTCAGGCATCCGCTGGCGCAGACCGCGGATCAGTGTTCCCTTGCCGACCCCCGAGGGGCCGGTAATGACGAACACTCTGGCCACAGATGGGGCCGACGGGCGGGCGGGGCGGGACTAGCGCCGGCGCATGAGGGCGACGAGCTCTCCGCGCTGACGCTCAGAGAGGCCGCCCAGGGTCTTGCTGGGCGAGATCCGGCACTGGGAGAGGATCTTGTTGACCTTGACTCGTCCGTACTTGGGCACGGCCAGGAGGAGATCGAAGACCTTGGCCGTCTGCAGGTAATCTGGTGGCCGGAGCAGCAGTTCGTGAATCGGTTGGCGCCCCGCTTTGAGGTCGCGTTTGAGCTGGGCGCGTCGCGTGCGGATATCGTTGGCGCGCTGAAGGGCATCCATACGTTGCATGAGGGAGCGCTCGGGTGCGGCGAGATGCTTCGGGAACGATTCACTGACCGGCGGCATGGGCGGCGACTATACATCTTGAGGCCGGGTGATCAAGGCCAAGGCGCCGAAATTCGGCTCGACCTCAACCTGAGCTTCAGTCATGTCGAGCCTGGTTACGACAATAACCTGGTTTTGCAGGGTCTTTTCTCGAAGCGGAAATGAGCTGCGTAGGTGCTGCCCCCGGTTGCCCAAGTACGCGCTCAGCGCGCGAAGCTGAGCGGGCGATCCTGGCTGAGCTGATCCAGCTCTGCGGCCACCCGGATGCCCGCGGCCGGGTCCCGGAAGCTCTCGGTGCCCACGGCGACCAGGCTGGCCCCAGCCCGCAGCAGCGCGTGCGCGTCGGCGCCGCTGGCCACGCCACCCATGCCCACGATCGGCATCTCCACGGCCGCCCGTACGGCACTCACCTGGGCCAGAGCGATGGCGCGCACCGCCGCTCCTGAGACGCCGCCCGTCCCGCCCCCTAGCCAGGGCTGACCGGTCCCGGGGGCCAGAGCCATGCCTCGCAGCGTGTTGATCAGCGATACCGCGTCGGCGCCGAAGCGTTGCGCGGCCAGGGCCACGGCCGCGACGTCACTGGCGTTGGGCGTCAGCTTGACGATCAGGGGCTTGTCGGTCAGCGGACGTACGACCTCCAGCAGGCGACCGATCTCCTGCGGGTCAGCGCCCATGACCAGCCCAGTCTCGACGTTGGGGCAGGACACGTTCAACTCCAACGCTGCGACTTCGGGACGCGGACCAAACGCGCTGACCAGCGTGGCCACCTCCTCACGGCTGAAGCCCATCACGTTGACGATCAGCGGCACGGGCAGCCGCGCCAGAGCGGGCAGATCCTCGGCCAGAAAACGCTCGACGCCCTTGTTGGGCAACCCGATCGAGTTCATCAGCCCAGCCGGTAACTCCCACAGCCGAGGGGGCGGATTGCCCTGCCGCGGCGCCACCGTGACCGTCTTGGATACGAAGGCGGCAAACGGGAACTCACGCTCCACGGCGTCGCCGAACACGCGCCGGGCGGCGATCGCATCGAAGGTGCCCGACGCATTGATGATCGGATGCCTCAGGGCGACGGCGCCCAAGCGGATGGGCCGGCTCACCTATGCCCCACCCCCGGCACTGCGAACGCCTCGGGCCCCAGCTCCTGCGCGTCCAGCACCGGCCCTTCCAGGCATAGTCGAATCAGTCCGCGCGCCGTGGGAACCGCGCACCCGAAGCAGGCTCCGAAGCCGCAGGCCATGCCGGACTCGAGCGCCAGCTGGGCGGGAACGTCGCGCTCCGTGCACAATCGGCGCACGGCCTCGAGCATCGGCGGCGGTCCGCAGGCGTAGACCTCATACTGGCCGCCAGTGGCCAGGGCGTCAGCCAGCAGGTCTGTGACCAGTCCGTGGTGCCCCTCACTCCCGTCGTCGGTGGCCACCCGGGCCTCACGAAGAAGCTGCGCCCCAGCGGCGTGCGCAGCGCTGCGGAAGCCGAGCAGCACCGGTGCGTCGAGTCCAAGCTCGTCCCGCCAGATGACCAGCGGGGCGATTCCGACGCCCCCGCCGACCAGCAGCGCTCGGCGGTCTGCCCGGGGGGCGGCGAAGCCCTGCCCCAGAGGTCCGACCACCGAGAGCCGGTCCTCGGGAGCGAGCTCGGCCAGACGCCGCGTGCCCGGACCTACGTCCTCGAGCAGGAACTCCAGCTCCAGCTCGCAGGCACTTCCGCTTCCGGTGGCCCGCAGGACGCTGAAGGCCCGGGGCAGATACGGTCGCTCGGACTCGCCTCCCCCCCATCGTGTCTGAGCTCTGAGCATGTAGAACTGCCCCGCCTGTGGGCGCGGACCGGCGGGGTCGGTCCCGGCCAGCACCACGTAGGGCCCCAGCTCCGTGCGGCTGGTCACGGTGACGAGCCGAGCTCCCAACGGGGCCAGCACCCGCGCGGGGAATGCGGCCGTCGCCGGGAGTGCCGCCGTCACGTCGAGGCCGGGCTGGCGCGGCCCATGCGGTGCAGCTCCTGCAGGCAGACCACCTCGGCCTCCCCGCGGCGCCCGGAGGCGATCGCCCGAGCCGCGGCCATGCCGCCGGCCATGGTCGTTATGCAGGGGATGCCGCGGGCCACGGCGGCCGAGCGGATCTCATATCCGTCGGCGCGGGCTCCGGTGCCGACCGGCGTGTTGATGACCAGGTCCACCGCCCCTCGTTCGATCCAGTCCACGACATGGGGTGAGCCCTCGCCGATCTTGTTGATCTCCTC
>JALYZQ010000184.1 GCA_030948805.1 Actinomycetota bacterium
GACGAGGACTCCGGCGTGGGGAATCGAGAGGATGTACTCGGGACTGCGGGCGTCGAACTCGATCAGTTCGCCGATGCCCATGCTGAAGCCGTCCCCGCTAAGGACATCGTAGACCTCACGCTGACCCTCGTAGGCCAGATACAGGTCCTCAACCTCCGGCCAGCGCGTACCGGTCGGAAAGCGCGCAGGCTTCTCGGCCTTCCAGGTGAGCGCCGTCGCCCTGTCCTCCGCGCCGGTTCCCAACAACTCCTTTTCGAGGCGATCCATGACGATCTCGCCGAGGACGATCCCGTAGTTTTGCAGCAGGCCCTGGCCGCCGGGAAAGGCGTTGATCTCGATGATCCGTCCCGACTCGAGCATGTCGACGGAGGCTAGGCGGCACTCGGGGAAGCTCCGCTTCAGCGCCCGGGCGATCGACTCTTGCTCCGGCGTCAGGGTGGCGCCCACCTCATCGCCCCCGATGCTGGCGTTCGTCCTCCACTCACCGTCGCGCGCGGTCCGTCGCAGCGCGCCAAGCAGCTCGTCGTCAAAGAAGGTCACTACGAGATCGCCGTCGCCAACCTCCGCGCGGAACTCCTGGATCAGGACGTGGCCGTAGTCCCCGAGATAGCCGGCGATGTCTTGCTCTAGGGCCGGGTTGTCGAAGGTGAGGCGGTGGATGTCGGTGCCACCGCCGAAGCCGTAGCGATCCTTGAGCACGAAGTACCGCTCCCCGCGGGGCAGGCGCTCGACCGCCTCCAGCGCCTCCGACAACGTGGCAGCGGGAAAGGTGACCGGGTGGGGCAACTGCGGACCCCGCTCGATCGGCGCGTATTTGTCGGTCGTCGAGAGCGTGGCCTCGACACTCTCGATCACCTTGGCGTGGCCCGCAGCCCAGCGCAGGGCCTCGATGTTCACGGTTCGCTCAGTGCGGATGTCATCGCCGCGGACGACGAAAAGTTGCACCTCTCCCAGCGGAACGGTACGCCGGCCGACGATCCTCAGATGGCGCTGGGCATGCAGCGGATGGGCGCGATCCCAGGCGGGGTCCAGCTCGAGGATCGCCACCTCGGCGGCGTACTGCCCGTTTCGATCCTGCAGATCTGCCATCGAGAAGTGCAACAGCCGATGGCCGCGCATCGCGGCCACGGACAGGATCTGGTTGATGCCGCTGTTGTAGAGGTCGACCTCGTACTCGGTGTAGGTGACCCGCGCGCTCTCAAAGCCGATCGTGAGCGGACCGCCGCGATAGTACGCCTGCTCGAAGGGGAGCTGAGAGTTATTGCCGAGCACGAGGGTCGAAGAGTGTATTCGCCGAATCCAGACGCCCGGTCGGGGAAACCATGGCACGGTCATATCTCCACGGTCACGGTCCTGCAGTCAGCGCCCTGAACAACGCCGGCCGGCTCGCGCTGATCGCGGATCGACCAGAGTGTTGACCAGGTGCTCACGCAGCTGCAGTCGCTGACCCTTACATCACCGTTTCGGTCTCCCCTGTCCCTAACGAATTGACGGTAGAACGTAACAGTCAGTAGTAGGCTCGACCGTGGCCGATAGCTGGACCTCGTATGGACGATCGCCGAAGCCTCAAGGGCGCGACGACGCCTATTGGAACCCAGCGGCCGGTACCGCAGGGGAGCTGCCGACTATCCCCGGGGCGCGGCTCAGCTGAGCGATCCGCGTGGCGCGAGCCAGCGGACGTCTTGCCCGGTGATGCGGGCAATGCGGTCGTAGTCCTCGTCGTAGTGCAACACCGGCAGGCCAGTGGCTTCGGCGGCCGCAGCAATGAGCAGGTCTGGGTGGCGGACGGCACGGTGGTGCAGGCCGCCTTGACGAGCGAGTGCCTCGTAGACCTCCAGTGTGCGGTTCCACTCAACGACGCCGATCGGGCAGTTCGGTAGCGCGTCAAGCTCTTCTCGAAGGCTCGTGAACTGGGTGGCGTTGCGGGCGCTGTACAGCAGCTCGAGCCGCACCATGTCGCACGTCGCTATCTGTCCCTCGACGAGGTCCTCGTCGAACGCGACGCGCAGCTCACCGCCGACAGCGCGGCTCCAGACCCAGGCGCTGGTGTCCGCCAGCTGCACCTACGCGAACTGACGCGGGCGGCGGACTCGCTCCAGCACCGCGGGGGTGAGATCGGCGAAGTCTCGCTCCGCGAGTCGTTCGCGCGAGGCACGGTCGATGACCGCGCGCAACGCAGCATGGACGGTGTCCGTCGTTCGTGCTGTGCCGAGCACAGCGGCCGCCGCGTCAACGAGTTGCGTATCGAGGTTGATATTCGTGCGTCTGATCTTCGTTTTACTCACCTCGTCAACAGGATACACCCTGACGCCGTCGGTAGATACACATCCTAGACATCCTAGGTCCTCATGTCAGACATCTGGGGCCTGACTCCTCCGTTTAGCGTCGCCGGGCCCTACGCGGTCGGCGCGCTTAGGTTCGTTTTCGACCCAGGCGTCTCGGGCCCGCGCGGCGCGCCCGGCTACAACGTCGCGCCTATCGTCAGTGAGCGCGCCTCACGGAGAAACGGAGCTGGCGCGGGGTCCCCCGCTTGCCGGTCGCGCTGATCGCGCTGATCCGCAGCCCATACCTTCCTGGCCGCAGCTTCTTGCCGGCGGCCGACGCCCTCAGCGCCGCCTAAGGAGCGGCCTCGCAGGCGGATCAGGATTCGAGCCTTCTCTGAGAGCCGGAACGACAACCTCATTTTTCCACCGGGCGCGACGATGCGCGGCGTCGTTGGATGCCCAATCTCCCCTTCGCCTCGTGACGACCCACGAAGCCAACAAAAAACCCTCCGAGTTTTGGAGGGCTTTTCTGAGAGCGGCTGGAGGGACTCGAACCCTCGACCTTCTGCATGGCAAGCAGACGCTCTAGCCAACTGAGCTACAGCCGCGCGGGCCGGAGTATAGCCCTGCGCTGGGCACCAACCCCCGGGGCCGAGCGCCCGCAGGTGGCTACGAGACGGGTGGTTTGATCGCCGAGAGCACGCAGGCCTCCTGCACCACAAGCTGAACGTGAATCTGGTCAAATCCGGCCTGGGCTACGAGGTCCTCCCAGTCCGCCGCGGAAATCGGCTTCTCAGAGGTCCGCAGCGTGAATCGCCAGACGTTCTTGAGGATGCGCCACCAGCCCGCGGGGCCTCGGCGGGCCATCTCGCGCACCTTGGCGCCGATCACCTGTCGGTCGCGAGGAGAGGATCCGCGCCCGAACATCATGTCGCCGATGACCAGCTGGCCTCCAGGGCGCAGCCAGCCCAGGGCCCGGGCCAGAACCGCCTTCTTGTCGGCGTCGCGCAGGTGATGCAGCGCGTAGTTGGTGACCACCAGGTCCATGGTCCCGGCGTCGAGGTCGAGGGCCTCGATCGGCCTGACTTTGAGCTGAAGGTTGGAAAGCCCGGCCACCCCTGCCTTCTCTTCGAGAAGCGCGATCATCCCGGGGCTGACATCCACACCCAGAACGGTCGCGCAGCGCTCGGCCAGCGGCAGGGTCAGCTGCCCCGAGCCACAGCCCAGATCGACGGCCACGGTGTCCGGTTTGGTCTGGCAGGCATTGAGCACCGCGGCGAAGACCTTGGTCAGGGCGCGCGATCCCTCCTCGTCCCAGCTCTCGGCTCGTCCGCGCCAGAGCAGGCGACGCGAGCGCACGGCCAGCCCGGAGGCCAGTGAGAGCCGGCGGGCTCTGGTCGGGATGTGGAGGCGGTCGGTCATGAGGAGATAGATGGTTTGCGGTGTCCCGCGGGCGCACCCGAGCCTGGGCGGGGCGCCTCAAGGGGTGGTTAAACGATCATGAGGGTGCCCTCATGGACCGAGACCCCTTCGGCTGCCCGTCGGTGCTGGGGCGGGATCGGGTACCGCCCCGTTTACCATGCCTGGCCGCCCTCTCGATGCTGCGGAAACAACGGCTCTGATCTTCGTCTCATGCCAGAACACCTAGGCCTTCGCGGGCGCCCGCCGCCTCGCAGCGCCCGCCGCCGCCTACTCGCCGTCCTAATCGTGCTGGCCGGGCTCGTGATTCTCGTCGTGGCCGTGATCGGCGGATCCGCAGGCTCGTCAAAACCGCCCACTCGGACTGCCTCATCCCCGGAAAGCGGGCCGGGGCCTTCCCAGACCCAGCGCCACCACGCGGCGCCTCCGCCCCGGCCACCCTCGACCTATCGGGTCGGGATCACCAGCCTGACCCTGGTGGAGCCGGCGGCGGCGGCCGCCAACGGACGCACCGCCACTGGCGCGCCAGGCCGCGTGCTACTCACCCGGGTTCGCTACCCGGCGACCGGGCGGCCGGCCGGGGCTCCCGTCCCCGATGCCCCCCCGGACCGGGTCCATGGACCGTTTCCCCTGGTTGTGTTCTCGCAGGGCTTCAACTATCCGGCCGAGGGCTACGCGGCACTGATGGATGCGTGGGCCAGGGCGGGATACGTCGTCGCCGATCCCACCTACCCGCGCACCGACCCCAGCGACCTGGGCGGAGTCAGCGAGGAGGACATCCATCATCATCCCGCCGACCTACGGTTCGTGATCTCCCGGTTGCTGGCTGCCAGCGGGGCCGGATCGGGACGGCTGGGCAAGCTGATCGATCGCTCTGCGGTCGCGGTGGCCGGTCAGTCCGACGGGGGGGACGTAAGCCTGGCCGTGGCCGCCAACACGTGCTGTCGCGACCCGCGGGTGCGGGCCGCCGTCATCCTCTCCGGAGCCGAGCTGCCGGCCTTCGGAGGGCGCTACTACGGCGCTGGGTCTCCGCCGCTGCTGGTCGTCCAGGGCGACCAGGACACGATCAACGCACCTGGCTGCAGCGCGGCCTTGTATGACGGCGCGCCGGCGCCCAAGTACTACGTCGGTCTGCTCGGCGCGCCCCACCTCACGCCTTACGTGGGTCCGGGTCCGTGGCAAGCGCACGTGGAACGGGCGGTTCGGGGGTTCCTCGACCTGTACCTAAAGCGTCAGCCTGGCGGCCTGTTGCGCCTGCACCGGGCCGCTGAGGCGCCGGGGGTGACGGCGCTGACCACGTCGCCCACCCTCATCGGTCAGGGCACCTACTGCCCCCCAACGGGGATCCCCTGAGCCACTACTTGGCACTCCGGCGCCGCCGCGCCCGGTAGACGGCCCGAACGACAATGGCGATCACCACCGCGAGGAGCGCGATCCCGAGGTACAGCTCGTACTGGGTGGCAGTGTTGTAGATCGAGTTGATGTGGTTGCCCGAGAGGTAACCGAGGCTCGTCCAGACGGCCACCCAGAGGGCCGCGCCCAGCGCGTTGAAGGCGAGGAACTTGGCCCAGTGCATGCCGCTGATGCCGGCGATGATGCCGTTGGCCTGGCGCAGTCCTTCGACGAACCGAGCGATCGTCACGACCTTGCCCCCGTGGCGCTCGAAGAAGCCGGTCGCCCGGTCGAGCCGCTCGGGGGTGAGCAGGATGTAGCGCCCGTAGCGCTCGACGAGGCGCCGGCCGCCGAAGTGCCCGATCGCGAAGCCGATGTTGTCGCCGACGACCGCGGCCACGAAGGCGATCAACCCGACCAGGAAGACGCTCAGGCGCCCGCTTCCGGCATAGACCGCGGCGACGATCAGGATCGTCTCGCCGGGTACGGGCACGCCGAAGTCCTCCACCAGGACGAACCCGGCGACGGCGAGATACCCGTACTGGTTGAGCGTCGGCTCGAGGCTCTGGAGAACTCCGGGCAGATGCGGAGCAACGGCGCCTGTCATTGGCAGCTACTACCCAGAAGCCGCAGATCCGGACCAAGTGCAGGCGGCTCTGAAGTCCGGTCGACACTGGATGGCTTTAGACAGCCTCCCGGAAGACCGACAAGAGCTTGGACATGCTTTCCAATGCTCCCCGGTCGCTGCGCCGTGTGTTCGCGACCTACGCCGCAATCAGCTTGGTCCCGGTGCTGATCTGTGGAGAGCCGGGAGATCCTCGACTCCCTGCACGCGGTCGGATGTGATGTCGCCCAGGGCTTTCTGATCGCCCGGCCGATGGCGGCCGAGGAACTCCGGCAATGGCTGACCGGCGCGGTCGCTCGTCGCCGACGGACTGAGCCTGTGCTCAGCTAGAGGCCATCCAGAGGCGACGACCGGAATCGAACCGGTGTAGACGGCTTTGCAGGCCGCTGCGTAGCCACTCCGCCACGTCGCCGAGGGCGCTTAGCGTAGCGCCCGGGCCCGCGGGGCTCAGCTGGTGCGCAGGACCATTGCGTTGCCCGAAGGGTCGCGTAGCTGTACGGCGCCGGGACCGGCTTCGGGCGCGGCGGCGGTGGCCACGCCTCGGTCGCTGAGTGAAGTCAGGACCGAGTCCAGCTCGGCCGGGCCGGGCAGCACGATCTCATAGTGGTGAAGACCAACCGCTCCGGCGGTCGGCGGCGCCGAGCCCTCGCTGTTCCACGTGTTGACTCCCACATGATGGTGATAGCCGCCGGCGGCCAGGAACAGGGCGCCCGGGTAACCGCGCACCATGACCTCAAAGCCCAGCGCGCCGGCGTAGAAGGCTTCGATCTCAGTCAGCTCAGACACCTGGAGATGCACGTGACCGATCCGCGTGCCCTGGGGAACCTTGGGCCGCGGCGACGTCGCTGACTGCAGTTCGCTGGCCACGCTGCGCAGGTCCAGCGGCAGCGTGTCCATCTGGAGCTGACCGTCGATGACTGGCCATTCGTCGCGCGGCCGATCGCGGTAGATCTCGATCCCGTTGCCATCGGGGTCAGACAGGTACAGCGCCTCACTGACCACGTGGTCAGCGGCCCCGTCCAGCGGCCACCGGGCGGCCGAGAGGCGGGCCAGCGAGAAGGCCAGATCAAGCCGCGACGGCACGAGCATGGCCAGGTGAAACAGTCCCGT
>JALYZQ010000195.1 GCA_030948805.1 Actinomycetota bacterium
CCGGGTGGTCTGGAGCTGGTGCTCGATGTGGATGTCCGACGTCGAGATGAAAGTGTGGATGCGCGGCCGCGCTGCATCCTTGACCGCCCGGTAGGCCGCGTCGATGTCGGCCACGTGCGTGCGAGCAAGTCCCGCGACCACGGGTCCCTCGACGTTGCGGGCGATGGCCTGCACAGCCTCGAAGTCGCCCGGTGAGGTGATCGGAAAACCGGCCTCGATCACGTCCACTCCGAGCCGTCCCAGCTGCTGGGCGATCTCCAGCTTCTCCTGGGTGTTGAGGGAGATCCCGGGCGACTGCTCGCCGTCGCGCAGTGTGGTGTCGAAGATCAGTACTCGGTTCAGATCTTCGGGCTTGGTCATGGCGCGGCTTCCTTTCGGCTTGTACTCGGCGACTTCTCTCTAGGCTGGTTTTGCGGCTACTGGCGGCCGCCCACGCGCTATTCCCCCCGGAGGGGGAGCAGGAGAAGTCGGGAGTCAAGCCGAGGCGCCATCGAGGGCAAGCGTACCAGCGTCCCGCCCGTCTCCACGCCGGGGCCACCGGTAGGGACCGCAAGCCCGCCTACAGCGCCACCGTCTGCCCGGCGAAGAAGCCCTCGCTGTCGACGATCTCAGTCACCACCTCGGGCGGGACCGCGGTTACCGTGGTCACGGCCATGGCGGCCGCTCGGCCGTCCCCGTGCGGGTCGTCCTCGGGCTGCCGGCCCACCGCCGCCGAAACGATGTTGACGCCGTGGCGTCCGAAGGCCGAGCCGACTCGGCCCAGCATACCGGGCAGATCCTGGTAGCGGAACACTGTCACGTGGGTCTCGAGCTGGACGTCGAAGCGGGACCCCCAGGCCTCGATCAGATGCGGGCGGTTACGGCGTCCGATCAAGGTTCCGGCCACCCTGACCGTGCTCTGACCGGCGGTCACCTCGACGCGGACCAGGTCGGTGTAGTCACGCGCCGCGCTGTGCTTGGCTTCGACTACGCGGATGCCCCGCTCTTCAGCCAGGGACGGGGCATTGACGGCATTGACCTCCTCCTCGAGGTGGCCCGCCAGCACACCCCGCAGAACCTCGGTGGCCAGCAGGCGGGTGTCGTGCTCGGCCAGCCGGCCGAAGAAGTCGGTCTGCAAGCGCTCGACCGAGGTTCCCTCGGCCAGGGCCAGCGCGCTGGCGATCCGGCCCAGCGAGCTGCACAGGTAGACATAGGGCCCCAGCACCTCCATGTCCTCGGCGGCGATCGCCGGTACGTTGACCGCGCTGGTCACCACGCCGCCGGTCAGCGCAGCCACCACCTGCTCGGCGGCCTGGAAGCCCGCCCGGTCGGTGGCCTCGGCCGTCGAGGCGCCCAGGTGCGGCGTGACGATCACGTTGGAATAGGCGAACAGAGGATGCTCGGTGACGGGCTCAGAGCGAAACACGTCCAGCGCCGCCCCCCCTACCTTGCCCGAGTCCAGGGCCGCCTGCAGGTCGGCGTCCACGACCAGCGGGCCACGGGCCACGTTGAGAATCCGCACGCCGTCCTTGCACTGAGCCAGGACCTCCGCGTTCAGCCAACCCTCGGTCTCAGGGGTCTTGGGGAGATGCAGGCTGAGAAAGTCAGCGGTGGCGTAGACCTCTTCGGCCGAGGCGGCCTGCTCGACCCCGAGCTCCCGGTAGCGCTCGGCGCCCACGAACGGGTCGTAGGCGATCACCCTCATGCTGAAGCCCCGGGCCCGCTGGGCCACGAGCTGGCCGATGCGTCCGAAGCCCAAGATGCCCAGGGTCTTCTCGTACAGCTCCACGCCGGAGAACCGCGAGCGCTCCCAGCGGCCCTGGATCAGCGACTGGTAGGCCTGAGGAACGTTGCGGGCCAGCGCCAGCAGCAAGGCCATCGTGTGCTCGGCGGCGGTGATCACGTTGGACTGCGGAGCGTTGGCCACGACGATCCCGCGCTTGGTCGCTGCGGCGACGTCGACGTTGTCCACCCCCACTCCGGCCCGGCCGACGGCCTTCAGACGTGTGGCCTTGGCCAGGCGGTCGGCGTTCAGCTGGGTGGCCGAGCGGATCAGGATGCCCTCGTAGTCGCCGATTCTGGCATCGAGCTGTGCGTCGTCCCAGCCAGCCCCGACCTCGACCTCAAAGTGCTCGCGCAGCAGGGCGACCCCCGAGTCCCCGATCTTCTCGGCCACCAGAACCCGAGGCCTGCCACCCGTGCTCATGCGCGCTCCAGCAACCAGTCGACGCAGGCCGTCAGCGCCTGCACGTCGGCCGGATCGGTGGCCGGGAACATGGCCACGCGCAACTGGTTGCGGCCCAGCTTTCGATAGGGCTCGACGTCGATGATCCCGTTGGCCCGCAGCTGCGCAGCCAGCGCGGCGGCGTCGATGTCCGCCCTGAAGTCGATCGTGCCCACGACCAGAGAGCGCTTGGCCGGATCGGTCACGAACGGAGTCACGGCGGCGTGCCGCTCAGCCCAGCCGTAGAGGTGGTCGCTGGACTCCGTCGTCCGCCTGACCATGGCCTCCAGCCCCCCACCCTCGAGCATCCATTCGAGCTGGTCGGCCAGCAGCAGGAGCGTGGCGATGGCCGGCGTGTTGTAGGTCTGGTCCTGACGCGAGTTCTCAAGTGCAGTGGAGAGCGAGAGAAAGTCGGGGATCCAGCGCCCGGGTGAGGTGCGGCCGGCGATCTCCTGCACCCGCTGGACGGCCGCGGGGCTGACAACGGCCAACCACAGGCCCCCGTCGGAGGCAAAACCCTTCTGGGGGGCGAAGTAGTAGACGTCGCACTCCCCGAGATCGACGGGCAGGCCGGCCGCGGCGGACGTGGCGTCGATCAGGACCAATGCCTCGCCGGCCTCCGCGGGTCGCCCAACCTCGAGCATCACCCCGGTCGAGGTCTCGTTGTGTGCCCACGCGATCACGTCAGCGCTGGGGTCAGCTGTCGGCTCAGGCGCGTCCCCGGGCTCGGCGCTGACGATGATCGGATCGGCCAGGAACGGAGCCCGCCGCGTGCAAGCAGCGAACTTGGATGAGAACTCGCCGTAGGTCAGGTGCAGCGCCCGCTCTGCCACCAGGGAGCAGGTCGCCGCATCCCAGAACGCCGTCGTCCCGCCGTTGCCGAGCAGGATCTCGTAGCCGTCGGGCAGGGAGAAGAGCTCAGCCAGGCCGGTGCGCACGCGTCTGACCAGCTCGCGCACTGGCTTCTGGCGGTGCGAGGTGCCCATCACAGCCGCGCCGGGGCCGGCCAGATACTGAAGCTGGGCGGCCCGGACCCGGGAGGGCCCGGAACCGAAGCGCCCGTCTGCGGGCTTGATGGCCGCGGGGATCTGCAAGACGGTCTGGGTCATGTGGCCTCCACGAAGTTAGCTCCGATGAACATGCCCAGGCGCGCGGCGATCAGCGCCGCCGCTTCCCGGTGGTTAGCTCCACCTCTCGCGCCAGTCACGACGGCGCGAATGATTGTAGCCCCGCTACTCCTGGAATTCGGTGTCGATCCAGTCCATCTGGGACCGGAGCTCGCGACCTACGACCTCTACCTGGTGCCCGGCCTGCTCGTCGCGCATGCGTTTGAAGCTCTCCTGCCCAGCACGGTTCTCGGCGATCCACTCGCGGGCGAAGTCGCCGGACTGGATCTGACCCAACAACTCCTTCATCGCCCGCCGGGACTCATCTCCGATGACCCGCTTGCCTCGCGTGAGGTCACCGTACTCGGCGGTGTTGGAGATCGAGTAGCGCATCCCGGCGATGCCCTTCTCGTAGATGAGATCGACGATCAGCTTGAGCTCATGCAGGCACTCGAAGTAGGCCAGCCGGGGGTCGTAGCCGGCGTCGACCAGGGTCTCGTACCCAGCCCGGACCAGCTCCGTCACGCCGCCGCAGAGCACGGCCTGCTCGCCGAACAGATCGGTTTCCGTCTCGTCTTTGAAAGTCGTCTCGATCACGCCGCCCCGGGTGCAGCCGATGCCCTTCGCGTAGGCCAGGGCGACGGCCAGTCCATCGCCCGAGCCGTCCTGGTGAACGGCGACCAGGCCGGGGACTCCCGATCCCTCGAGATACTGGCGACGCACCAGGTGCCCCGGCCCCTTGGGGGCGACCAGGGAGACGTCTACGTCGGGCGGGGCGACGATCTGCTCATAGTGGATCGAGAAGCCATGGCCGAACATCAGCGTGTTACCGGCGGCGATCCCGTCCTTGACGCCTTCCTCCCAGATCTGGCCATGGCGCTCGTCGGGCACCAGCATCATCACCACGTCACCTTCGCTGGCCGCGTCGGCCGGCTCGACCACGCGCAGGTCGTGGGCCTGGGCCTTGGCCACGCCGGAGGATTCGGGTCGCAGGCCGACTACGACTGAGACCCCCGAATCCTTGAGGTTCAGCGCGTGCGCGTGACCCTGGGAGCCGTAGCCGATGATGGCCACGGTCTTGTCCGCGAGCTGGCTAAGGTCGGCGTCGTCGTCGTAGAACACTTCCGACTGCAGCCTACATGCCCGCTACACGGGGCGGCGCTTCCGGCTGCAGGCTACATGCCCGCTACGCGGGGGGCGCTTGGCCCGCGGGACTCATGATCCACAGGCCGAGCGCCGCAGCGACGGCGAGAGTACCCCTTCCCTGGGGCCTCTCGCCGCCGATCGACCGCGTTAGCGGACGCTTTGGCTAGCGGACGCGCTCGCGCCGCGTGGCGCTGTTACCCGCCCGGTGGTTGCCGTCATGCGGGTTGACGCGCACGCGGTAGGTCCCGCTGTGGCGGATGCGAATCCGCCGGGAGTACCTCGAGATCGAGATCCCGTTGACCTTGCCCGCCGCGACCAGCTTGGTACTGGCCACGGTCCGCCAGGCACCGGTGCTAGTCCGGCGCTGGATCTGCGCGAAGCGTCCGTTGTGAGCCGGCGTCACGGTGCCGAAGAACCTGACCAGATGGCCCAGGAACGGCCGCAGCGTGCTCACGTGAATCGTGACCCGAACCTTCACGCCGACCGTCGTCGGTGCGCTTGTGGCCGGGGTCTTGGTCGCCGCCATGACCTCATAGCGCGTGTTGACTCGCGGGCGGACCGTGAACGCATAGGTACCGTTCTGCGAGGTCGTGGTCGTCGCCCCGGTGGGCTTGAACCCGTGGGTGTACGGATACGGGTTGGATTCCAGCGCGACCAAGGCCCCGCCCTTGCCGGGTCCGCTGGCCTTTCCGGACAGGGTCGCCGTGTGGCCGAAGGTCACCGCGCCCGGAAGCGAGCTGATCGTGACGGAGTTCTTGCCGCCCCCGACAGCAGAAGCGGTGGTGAACGTCTTGTCAACGCCATGGGAGGTGCCCGTGCTGTTGCTGGCCAACAGCCGGAAGTGGTACGTGGTCGCGGGGATCAGCCCCGTGACGCTGGCACTGACCGCCTTGCTGGCATTGCCATTGGCCGTCGCCGGGGTGGTGTTGGTCCCATAGCTCTTGGTCGTCCCGTACTGAAAGTAGTACGTGGTGCTGACCTTGTTGGGGGATACAGTCCCGTTCAGCTTGGCTGATGTGTTGGTTATGTTGGTGGCCGCGCCCGTCGTGGCCGTAGGCCCGGCCCCTAGAGCAGCGCTGGTGCTCACCAGCATCACGGCGGTCGCTGACAGGGCCGCGAGGACCCAGCGTCTGGTCTTGTGGGGCATGTCTTCCTTTCCGGTTTATACGCCGGCCGCGCAGCGCCGACGGCTCGGTCGCCAGCGTGACACCACGGGTTGCCCACCATCCGATGCGGCGGGCCGTATGTCCTGAACCCTTCGGCGGGGCAAAGGATGCGGTTAGCCG
>JALYZQ010000219.1 GCA_030948805.1 Actinomycetota bacterium
GGCCTGGCGTGAGCGGCTGTTCGCCCAGCGGGCCGAGTCCGGCCGCAGCGTGCCAACCTTCGCCAACCACGTCAGCGAGCGCATCCAGCGCCTGTATCCAGGCTTTGGCATGGGCGGTGGCATGGGCGGCGGCATGGCGCTCAACCAGCTGCTGGTGGTGATGGACGGCATCGACGAGCCGCCGCTGATGCGCAAGGTGCTGACCAACCGGCTGAACACGTTTCTCGATGCCCTGTTCGTGATCCCGGCCAAGCTCGGCAGCGTCTCCCTGCGCCTGCGTCCTCCCCGCCCCCGCCAGGAGCAGATCTACTTCATCGGCGCCTGCAACGTGCCCATCGACGTGCTCGACCCGGCGTTGACCCGGCCGGGCCGAATGGGGCGCCACATCTGGTTCCGTACGCCGACCAAGGACGATCGTCTGGATGTCCTGGATCTTTACCTGGGCAAGGTGGCCCATGAACCCGACCTGGACACCGACCGCCGGCGTGATGAGCTGGCGCGGATCACCAACGGCTACTCGCCGTCGATGATCGAGCAGTGCTGCTCGATGGCGCTGACCATCGCTCATACCGAAGGACGACGGGAGTTCGCGTGGCGGGACATCGTCGAGGCCATGACCACCGTGGAGACGGGCACGGCGCAGAACATCGAGTACATCCAGGAAGAGACGCGCGCCGTGGCCGTTCACGAAGCCGGGCACGCCGCCGCCGGCCACGTCTACCTGGAGAAGGAAATCCTCTCCACCCGTCTCTCGATCCGCAAACGCGGCGGATCACTCGGGCACTACCAGAGCATGGAGAAGGACGAGCGCTTCTCGCACTTCCGCAGCCGCGTGATGGGCAGCCTGATCATGACCTTGGGCGCGATGGCCGCCGAGCACGTGTTCTACGGCGAGAACAGCCAGGGCGTGAGCGGCGACGTGGCCAGCGCCACGGCCACCGCAGCCGCCATGGTGGGAATCTGGGCCATGGGTCCCGACCCCGTCCACATCTCGGGCAGTCTGGAGCCCGATGAGGACGTCGAAGCCGTCCTGCGGCGTTTGGAGCGGATCGGCTCGGCGATCATGAATCGGGCCGGCAGCCCCGGAATGCTGGGGGACAACCCAGTCGGTGCGGTGCTGGCCAACCCCGACAAGAAGCGGGCCGCCGCTCAGATCCTCGGCCAGGCCTACGTGACCGCTTACGCCCTGATGGACTCCAACCGCCCAGCCCTGGAGCAGATCGCCGATACGCTGATCGAGCGCAAGGAGCTGCACGGCGATGAGGTCGTTGACCTGCTGGAGAGCGCGGGGCTGCAGCGACCCGTGTTGACGATGATGGACCCCGCGACCTGGCCGTCGGTATGAGCGAGCCCGATCCCGTCCGCTCCACCGAGGACCAAGCGGTCAGCCCGCCGCTGCCCCGTGCGGGGGCAGAATCGGCTCCCCGCGCCGAGCGCGCGGACGGCTCGGTGCACTCCCCGCACCTGCACCGCTTTCGAACCGCGGCCGGGATTCTGGTCGGCCTGGCCGTGGCCGCGCTGCTCATCGCCGTCACCGTCGGCGTCTCGGCCAGCCGACGCTCCGCGGCCGACTCCGCCCGCTGGTCGCCGTGGGCGCCGTCCGAAGGCGGGGCTCTCGGCGCCCGAGACATCGCTGACTTCGTGGCGCCGCTATATCGCATCTCCCCGGTCAACCAGCTGGCCGTGGTCACGGTCGTGAATCTGCAGAGCTCCGCCGCCGCCGCCGCGGCCGCCGCCGCAGCCGCCAGTGGCGTGCCGGCGAGCACTCCCAGCTCCGGGCTCCAGGTTGCGGTGCGACCCAATCCCAGCTCTGGACAACTCTCTCTGCTCACCGGCAACACGATCGCCTTCAATTTGTGCGGCATCGGGGGCAAGAGCTGCGCGATCGGGATCGGTAAGCCGTCGAGCAACCGCCTCCTCCTGCTCCGCCGCGAGGCCCTTGAGCTGGCGCTGTACACGTTCAGGTACATCGACGGAGTCCGCAACGTGGTCGCGATCCTTCCGCCCGGCCACACGCAGGCCACCAGCAGGCTGAGCAAAGCGCCGCCCAAGAGCGTGACCACCCCCAGCAAGCCGGTGGATGTCGCAATCCTGTTCCAGCGCCAGGAGCTCTCTCCCCTGCTCAACCATCCGCTCAGTGCGAGCCTGCCGGAGCAGGTCCCGCCTAGCGTGAGTCAGATGGCCGCCGCCCCAGAGGCTGGATTGGTCGATCAGGTCACGGCGCGGGGACTGTTCTCAGAGCAGCTCCAACAGGCCCAGGACGGAAGTGCCCTGATCCTGCTCAATCCGCTTCCGCCTCAGTAGCCGGCGGCCCGGGCTCATAGCCTGGGCACTCCGAGACCGGCAGGCGTGGATAGCGGACGAAACGCTCCGGCTCATCGCGGGAGCGACGGCAGAGCGAGAACACCGAGCCCCGCGTCGTGTGGACCACCTGCTGGTGTCGGCAGCTGTCACACAGCCCGGCGGGTGGAGGGGGATTCAGTCCAACCACATGCCCGAGGCGACCGGCACCTGGACCAGACGCGGTCCGTCGTCGGCGGCAATGGTCTCACGCAGGGCCTCGGTCAGCTCCTCGCGGCCGTTGACCTCACGGGCCGGCATCCCGTAGGCGCTGGCCACAGCGGCCACGTCAAGCCCGGGGAGGTCCAAGCCCGGGGCATCCTCGACCTGCTCGAGCATCGAGAACCACTTGAGGATCATGTACTCGTCGTTGCGCAGCACCAGGAAGGTCACCGGAACCTTGTAGGCCACGGCGCTCCACAGGGCAGTGATCCCGTACTGCGCCGAGCCCTCACCGAGCACGCAGACGACCGGGCGCTCGGGCTGAGCGAGCTGGACGCCGACGGCGGCGGCAATCCCGAACCCGAGCCCACCGCTGGCACAGAAGTAGTAGCTCCCCGGGGTACCCAGTCGCAGGCGATTGCGCAGCGCCGATGTACAGGAGGGCGTCTCCACTACGGCCACCCCGTCCTGCGGCCACGCTTGCGCCAGGGCAGCCATCGCCTCTGAGCCGCTGAGCGGATCCGCGGACTGGGGATCGCCCGGCTCCGGACGCGGATCAGGGCCAGGGCGCTGCGCTTCGGGGACCAGCTCGACCAACCGGGCCAGGGAGAGGGCAACGTCACCGACGATCGCTTCGCCCATCGGGGCACGGGCCGCTTCGCCCGGATCGCTGGTCAGCGCCACCAGCGTCGTGTCGGCCGGAAGCAGAGGACCGGGGATGTAGGGGTAGTAGGGAAACACCGAGGAGCCGATGACGAGGACCAGATCATGGCCAGCAAGCGTCTCGCCGAGCGGACCGATGGCCGGCGGCAGCGCTCCGACGAAGTTGGGGTGGTTCTCGGGAAAGCCAATTCGCGAGCCCCCGGTCAGCGGCGTCGCCCACACGGGAAGGCGCTGCTTCTCAGCCAGAGCGACCGCCAAATCCCAGCCCCCGGAGG
>JALYZQ010000249.1 GCA_030948805.1 Actinomycetota bacterium
CCCATTCAGGTCGGCCAGCAGGTCGTGACGGCCGGCTTCACGGATCCCAACAACCCGGCCCTGAACTCGCTCTACCCGGCGGGAATCCCGATCGGCCAGGTCTCCAACGCCGATCAGAACCAGCTGCTCAACAACCAGCAGGTGCAGGTCGTACCGGCGGCCAACCTGCGCCACCTCGCAGCGGTGCAGGTCCTGACCCACTCGCATTCCGGCACGCCTCGCGCCCAGATTTCCGGCGGTGCCGGATGAACGACGCACTGCGCTTGGCGCTGAGGCTGGTCGCGCTGGCCCTGTTCACGGTCATCATCCAGGAATCGGCCATCTCCCAGATCTCGATCTTCGGAGTCAGCGCCGATCTGACGCCGTTGGTGGTGATGTCGGTCGGGCTGCTGGCCGGCAGCATGGCTGGCGCGATCATGGGTTTTGGCACCGGCCTGCTGGTCGACACGATGCTCGTCCAGACCCTTGGGGTCACCTCACTGCTCTACATCGCGATCGGCTACTGGGCGGGACGGCTACGTGAGCTGCGCGATCCGGCCCATGCCCTGGTTCCGCTGGCCGGGGGGGCCGTGGCCACCGCGGTCGCGGGGCTGGGCATGTCGGTGATCCAGTTCCTGCTCGGTGTTGACGCCCCCGTCAGCCTGCTCTTGCTCCAGCAGATCTTCATCACCATGCTGGTCAACACGCTGATCGCCCTGCCGGTCTACGCGCTGGTCCGGCGGATCGTCCTGCCGGCGCTGCCCGACGACCCGCGCCGCCGCCGGCGGCGGGCGTACACGACCGGCGGCCTGAGCCCGCTGCAGAGTCCCTCTCAGCGCCTGGGCCAGATCCCCCGGAGCGCAAGGTGATCAACCCCGGAGAGGACCGCCGGCCTCCGATGACGCCACAGCTTGCGCTGCGGGTCGCGGTGGTGGGCAGCCTCGCGCTGGCCATGTTCGCGATCATCTTCTTCCGCCTGTGGTTCCTGCAGGTTCTCTCCGGCGATCAGTACCTCGCCCAGGCCAAGGGCAACCGCACCCGCGACATCGCCGTGGCCGCGCCCCGCGGGGAGATCGTCGATCGCAGCGGCACGGTCCTGGTCAGCTCCACCAAGGCTCTGGTCCTGCAGATCTCGCCCCCCGATCTGCCTCACGGCGCCCACGCCCAGGACGTGCTCTTCCGCCGTCTGGCTCATGTGCTTGGGATGAGCGCGCGGCCGCGCCGCTGCCGGGTGGCCGGAGCGGGCACCCAGGTCCTGGCGCCGATCGCCTGCGACGTGCGTCAGCAGCTGGCGCTGCTGCCCTACGCCAACGTGACCATTAAGCAGGTCAACCGGTTCGTGCAGTACTACCTGGCTGAACGCTCGCAGCAGTTCGAGGGCGTGCAGGTGAACAGCATCTACGTCCCGGCTTACCCCCAGGGCCAGGTGGCCGCTCAGCTGCTGGGCACGGTGGGCCGGATCACGCCCCAGGAGGTCAAGCAGACCGCCTACCGCGGGGTGTCGCCCAACGCGATCATCGGCCAGTCCGGCCTGGAGGGCTGGTATGACCGCTATCTGCGGGGCGCCGACGGCGCCGAGAACGTGCAGGTCGACGCGCTGGGCCGGGCCACCGGAGTGATCTCCAAGCACAACCCAGTGTCCGGCCACAACCTGGCCCTGTCGATCAACACCAAGCTCCAGCGCGTGGGACAGCAGGCGCTGGCCACCTCGATCGCCTCCAATCCCGGTGCCGACGCGGGCGCCTTCGTGGCGATGAATCCGGTCAACGGGCAGGTCTACGCGCTGGGCTCGGTGCCGAGCTTTGATCCCACCGTGTTCACCAAGACCCTGTCGCAGGCCACCTACAAGAGCCTGACCAATCCCAATGGGGGCGATCCGCTGCTGGACCGGGCGATCCAGAGCGCCGGCCCCACCGGGTCGACGTTCAAGCCCATCACGGCCACGGCCGCGCTGCAAAGTGGCGCTTGGAGCACCGGGAGCATCTACAACGACACCGGTCAGTTCTGCTTCCCCGGCACCGCGGTGTGTCTGCACAACGCCGGCCACGCCGTCGATGGCTCGCTCGACCTGGTCAACGCGATTCGCGTCTCCTCCGACGACTTCTTCTACAACCTGGGCTACCGCACCAACGGTAACCCGTATCGTCACCCCGCTGGCGGGGCGCTGGACCACTGGGCGCGGAACTTCGGCATCGGCCACACGACCGGGATCGATCTACCCGGCGAGCTCCCGGGGACGTTGCCCTCACCGCGCTGGCGCGCCGGACGCAACCGGCTCGAGGCCCAGTGCGACCACGCGACCGGTCCGTACAAGGGCAAGCCCAAGCACGCGCCGGGGGGCTGTGGTATCGCCGACGGCACCAACCGTCCCTGGTCGGTGGGCGACAACGTCAACCTCGCGGTCGGCCAGGGCGATGTTCAGGCAACTCCGCTGCAGCTCGCGGTCGCCTACGCGGCTCTGGCCAACGGCGGGACCATCGTCCGGCCCCATCTCGGGCTCGATGTCCAGAATCCCGACGGCACGGTGCTCCAGAAGATCGATCCCGCGCCGGCCCGCCACATCAAGATCGACCCCTTCTACCTGGAGACGATTCGCTCGGGTCTGCGGGGCGCCGCCTCGCAGAGCGGGGGCACGTCGGCCGACGTGTTTGGCAACTTTCCCCAGCAGGTCTACGGCAAGACCGGAACCGCGCAGTACAACGGCCAACCCGACTACTCGTGGTATGCCTGCTTCGTGCCGCCCAGTGCGACCAGCAAGCCGATCGTCGTCGTGGTCCACGTGGAGCGCGGCGGCTTCGGCGACGTTGCCGCGGCGCCGGTGGCCAGGCAGATCCTCTCCCAATGGTTCTACGGCAAGCCGGGGACCTACAAGTCAGGGAGCTCGGCGACGCTTTGAGTGCCACGGCGATTCAACCCGGCGAGGAGGCCGTGGCCCGGCGCCCCCGGGTCCTGCCCGATCCCCTGCTCATCCTCGCCGCCGTGGGACTGGTGGCCTGCTCGCTGTTGACGCTCAACGGGGCCACCCGCAAGGCGGTTCCCGGCCATCCCCTGTTCTACGTCGAGCGCCAAGCGGTCTACGCGGGCATGGGACTGCTCATCGTCCTGTTGCTGAGCCGGGTCGATTACTCGCGGTTGCGAGAGTACAAGTGGGGGCTGTTCGCGGTCATGGTCGCGCTCAACCTGGTCGTCTACGGGATGCCCCCGATCCAGGGCGCCCGGCGCTGGATTCCGCTGGGCGTGATGCAGTTTCAGTCCTCGGAGTTCGGCAAGCTGCTGATCATCGTCGCGCTGGGCGCGTTCGCCGTGGACCGCTCACGGCGCCTGCACGAGCGGCGCACCACCGCTCGGATCATGCTGCTGGCCCTGCTGCCCGCGCTGATCGTGATCCCCCAGCCTGACCTGGGCACGGGCATGGTCTACGTGGCCGTGGGCTTCAGCATCCTGTTCTTCGCCGGGACCTCGTTCAAGCAGCTCACCGGACTGGTGGCCATGTTCCTGGCCGCGGTGGCGATCGTGCTCGCCGGAGCGCCCGCTCTGGGCGTGCACCTGCTCAAGCCCTACCAGCAGGAGCGGCTGACCGGATTTCTCAATCCCTCACGTGATCCCGGCAACCAGACCTACCAGATCAGCGAATCGCTGATCGCAATCGGATCGGGACAGAAGACGGGCCGCGGCAGCAATGCGACCCAGACCAAGCTAAACTTTCTACCTGCCAATGACACCGATTTCGTGTTCGCGGCGGTGGGGGAGACCTACGGATTCGTCGGGGCAGCCATCGTGCTGTCGCTCTACGCGCTCTTGATCTGGCGCACCCTGCGCATCCTCACCATGTCCAAGAACCTGTACGGCACACTGATCGCCGGGGGCATCCTGGCGATGCTCATGTTCCAGGTCTTCGTGAACGTGGGAATGACGATCGGTGTCATGCCCATCACGGGCGTACCGCTTCCCCTGATGAGCTATGGCGGCTCGTCGGTGATCGTCACCTTCCTGGCCATCGGCCTGCTGCAATCCATCTACGTGCAAGCCCGTGTGGCCTCGGCCGGCAAGGGCCGGCCACGCTGAGTGGCCTGGAGGCCACTATCTATTTCGTATCCGCCGGCGCGATGACAATCCGCGCGGCAAGATTCCCAAAGGACTGAATGACAATTGAAGAAACAAGTACTGGTCAGCGTCGACCGGGGGGAGACCCGGGTCGCGCTGCTGGAGGCGACGGGCACCGTCCCGCCGCGCAAGCCCAGCTCGGGCAACTCACGCCGTCGGCGTAAGCCTGCTGCACCCGGCGCCGACTATCAGGTGGCCGAGCTCTACCTGGAGCGCCGCGGCAGCCGCTCGATCGTGGGCAACATCTACAAGGGCCGCGTTGACAACGTGCTCGGCGGCCTGGAAGCGGCCTTCGTCGACATCGGGCTGGAGAAGAACGGCTTCCTGCACGTCGATGAGATCGTGCTGCCGGGTGTGGAGGCTCCGCGCCGCGGCCGGGGCTCAGGCCGCGACGGGCGCCAGATCACCGACATGATCAAGCCCGGGCAGGACATCGTCGTCCAGGTCGTCAAGGACCCGCTGAAGACCAAGGGGGCCCGGCTCTCCATGGATCTGACCATCGCCGGTCGCTACATGGTCTACGCCCCCTACGGCGAGGGAGTCGGCGTCTCGCGCCGGCTGGAGGAGCGCGAGCGCGAGCGCTTGCGCCGTGAGGCGGCCAAGCTCGATCTGCACGGCTCCGGGGCGATCATCCGCACCGCTGCTCAGGGCGCCTCGCGCTCTGACCTGGAACGCGAGCTGGTGTACCTGTTCAAGCTCGGCGAGGTGTTGCAGAAGCGGGTCAAGGAGACCCAGGCCCCGGCGCTCGTCTTTCAGGAGGCCGACCTCTCGGTCCGCGTCGTCCGTGACATCTTCTCGGCCGACTTCGAGCGTGCGGTGGTCGATGACCCCAAGCAGCACCACCGCCTGGTGTCCTTCTTCTCCCGCACCGCTCCCGAGCTGGTCGAGCATGTCGAGCTGTGGGAGGAGCCCGCGCAGCTGTTCGAGGCCTTCGGGATCGAGCAGGTCCTGGCCTCCACGCTCTCGCGTCGGGTCGACCTGCCCAGCGGCGGTTATCTGATGATCGATTACGCCGAAGCGCTGACCGTGATCGACATCAACTCGGGCTCCTTCATCGGGCGGGGCAAGGGAGCGCGCCTGGAGGACACGATCACCAAGACCAACCTCGAGGCGGCCGATGAGGTGGTACGACAGCTGCGCCTGCGCGACATCGGCGGGATCATCGTCATCGACTTCATCGACATGGCGCGATCGCGCAACCGCGAAGCCGTGCTCAAGACGCTGCGCAAGGCGCTGGACGAGGACCGGACCAAGACCTTCGTGGTCGAGATCTCCCCGTTAGGTCTGGTCGAGATGACGCGCCAGAACGTCACTGACGGTGTGCGGGAGATCATGACCCGTCCGTGCCCGACCTGCGACGGCGAAGGCGTGATCAAGTCCGAGGAGACGATCGCCATCGAGTTCGAGCGCCGCATGCGCGAGCTGGCCAAGCAGACTTCGGCCGAAGCGATCCTGATCCAGATGAACCCGCGGGTGAGCGCCGAGTTCACCGGCAACGAGGCGCGCACGCTGCACGCCGTGGAAGAGGAGGCCGGGAAGTGGTTTCACTTCGAGGGCTCCGAGGGGCTGCCGCTCGAGCACTTCGCTGTCCTGCTGGAGGGCGATCGCGAGCAGGTGCTCGAGCGAGCGCTGCCGTTTCGCGAAGGCGAGGAGGTGCACGTGGAGATCGTCGAGCCCCACATGTACAGCCCCGGAGACGCGGTGGCCAAGATCGACGGCTACATCATCCAGGTCAAGGACGGCACGCGCTACGTCGGCCAGAAGCACGTTGTCCGGATCGACGAAGTGGGGCGCACAGCGGCCGTCGCCTCGCTGGTCGACGTGCCCGCCGGACGCCAGGCGCCGGCTCAGGACGGACATTCGGGGCCTGCCGACGATGAACTAGAATCGAAGCCTCGGCGCCGCGGCCGCAGAGGCGGACGGCGCCGTTCGGGCGCCAAGGCCAGCTCGGCGGCGCCCTCCAACGAGTCCGAATGACCATGTACGCAATCGTCAAGACAGGTGGCAAGCAGTACCGCGTCAGCGAGGGCCAGTCGCTGCTCGTGGAGCGCCTGGCCGCCGCCGATGGAGACACCGTTGCGCTGACTCCCTTGCTGCTGGTCGACGGTGCCGACGTGATCGATGGCGATGACCTGAGCAAGGTCACCGTTTCGGCTCGTATCGTTGGCCATGAGCGCGGGCCCAAGCTGCGCATCGTCAAGTTCAAGCCCAAGCGGGGCTACAAGCGCCGCACCGGCCACCGCCAGGAGCTCACGCGCATAGAGGTGACCAAGCTGGGACGCAAGGCCCAGCGCAAGCGGGCCAGCACCGCCGCCGCGGCCCCGGCGGCCGCCCAAACATCGGAGGCAGGCAGCGATGGCGCATAAGAAGGGGCTCGGCTCCAGCCGCAACGGGCGTGACTCCAACGCCAAGCGTCTCGGCGTGAAGGTCTTCGCCGGTCAATCGGTGGCCGGAGGCGAGATCATCGTTCGCCAGCGCGGCACTCGGTTCAAGCCCGGTGACGGGGCCGGCATCGGCCGCGATGACACGATCTACGCCCGTGCGGCCGGGGTCGTGCAGTTCACCAGCGGGCGGCGCGGTCGTGTGATCTCGATCGCGCCCGTCGAGTCCGGCTCCGCGGCCGAGTAGCGATCAGGCGCCGGGGCCGACGCCCGGCGCCGGCTCCAGCTGGGCCGTACACTGCGGACAGCGGCGGGCATCCACCGGGATCGCCGTCGTGCACTCCGGGCAGTTCTTGATCTCGGCGTCGTCCTTGGCGCGCCGGGATGTGAACGCTTCAAAGGGCTTGACCACGAAGAAGAACACCGCCGCCCCAGTGGCCACGAAAGTGATCAGGGCGTTGAGGAAGTCGCCGTAGAGGAAGTGACTGGAGTTGATCGTGAACGACAGACCGGCGAAGCTCGGCTGACCGAAGATCAGGGCGACGATGGGCGTGATCAGGTCGGTGATCAGCGCCTTGAGCAGAGCGGCGAAGACCAGCGCCATGACCAGTCCCACGGCCACCGACACGAGGTCACCCTTGACCAGGAAGCTCTTGAAGTCTGCTACTAAGGTCTTCACAGCCAGTCACCCCCGGGCCGATTGCCAGTTGGACGCTGCCAGCATAGACCTCGGCCACCACCGAGCCCGGTGCTGGCGCCCCTCCGCTCCACAGCATGCAAGATCGAGCGCGCATCCACCTCCAGGCCGGGGCCGGCGGTAACGGCTGCCTGAGCTTTCGCCGCGAGGCCCACGTACCGCGCGGCGGACCCGATGGTGGCGATGGCGGCCGTGGCGGCGACGTGGTGCTGGTCGGCGACGGCTCTCTGCGCGACCTCCAGGCCTACCGGCGCCGATCGCATTTCAAGGCCGGACGCGGAGGCCACGGCCAGGGAGCACTGCGTCACGGCGCCGACGGGGCAACGCTGGAGATCCGGGTCCCGCCGGGGACCGAGGCGACCCTGGAGCCCGAGGGGACCCGTTACGACCTGGTCGGTGACGGTCAGCGCGCGCTGGTGGCCCGCGGCGGTCCGGGCGGGCGAGGCAACAAGCGCTTCGCCAGCCCCACGCATCAGACGCCGCGGTTCGCCGAGCGCGGACTGTCCGGCGAGGAGATGTGGGTCACTCTGCAGCTCAAGCTGCTGGCCGACGTCGGCCTGATCGGGCTTCCCAACGCCGGCAAGTCCTCGCTTCTGGCCCGGCTGACCCGAGCCCATCCCAAGGTGGCCGGCTACCCGTTCACGACGCTGTCACCGGTGCTGGGCACGCTGGAGTCCGATTCACGCCAGCTGGTCGTCGCCGACATACCCGGCCTGATCCAGGGCGCCAGCGCCGGGGCGGGTCTCGGACACGAGTTCCTGGCCCACGTGGAACGCACGCGCCTGCTGGTTCACGTCCTCGATCTCAGCCCGCTCGACGGATCCGATCCGGTGGCCAACCACGCGACCGTGGAGCGGGAGCTCGGCGCGCATGACGCCCGCCTGAGCCGCCTGCCGCGCCTGCTCGCGCTCTCCAAGGCCGACCTCGTGGACGCCGAGCGCGCCACCCAGGCCCGGAGCGAGTGGCAGCAGCGGCTGGGCCCCGACGTCCCGGTCATCGTCACCTCCGCGGTCACCCGGGCAGGGCTGCGTGAGCTGGCCGGCGCGATCCTCGCCGCCGTCGACGCCTTCGAAGTCGACACCTCCGAGCCTCCCCCGGACGAGCTTTCCGACCAGGCGGCCGCGGAGCTGGCTGCACATCGCGTGTTCCGTCCGGCCGCCCCGCGCAGCTTCGATGTCCGGCGGACGGCCGAGGGAACGTTCGCGGTCACCGGAGAGGGGATAGACCGGCTAGTCGCTCGATATGACCTTGACAACGAGGAGGCGCTGGCCCATCTGGAGCGCCGCTTGCGCGGAATCGGCGTGCTCAAGGCCCTGGAGGCCAAGGGGTTTGTCGCCGGTGATGAGGTGCAGATCGCCGGGGTGGCCTTCGATCTCGATCCGGGCGCCTAGCCGCTGCGGTTCTCGGCAACGCCATGGACCATTATCTGTAGGATCGCCCCATCGCTTCCCGCAGGTCGGCTCCGAGGAGGGCTGGATGAGTGCTCGTAAATGGCTGGTCGTGCTGGCGACCATCGCCTGGGCGGCCGTCCCCTCAACCGCGGGCGCGCAAGTCCTGCGGGTTGGCACCTTCCACCACGTCGCGCAAGTCCTGCGGGTCGGCACCTTCCACCACGTCGCGGGACAGTTTCGCTCCGTGCAGGCGGCCGTGAAAGCGGCCAAGCCGGGCGACGTCGTGCTCGTTGGCCCTGGCGATCACAAGACGAGCCCGAGCGCGGTCTCCGCGCCCTCGGGACAATCCGACGTACCCGCCGGCGTCCTCATCACCACGCCGTCTTTGCGCCTGCGCGGAATGAACCGCAACTCGACGGTGATCGACGGGACCAAGCCCGGGTCTTCGCAGTGCTCCAGCCGCGCCGCAGACCAGAACTACGGTCCTCCCGGCGCGGGGAGCGACGGTCCTCTGGGTCTCAACGGGGTCGAGGTCTTCAAGGCCAACAACGTCTCGGTGGAGAACCTCACTACCTGCAACTTCCTGGCCGGATCCGGTAACGCCGGCAATGGGATCTGGTGGAACGGCGGCGACGGTAGCGGCCAGATCGGCGGCCACGGCTACTACGGCGGCTACCTCAGCGCGACCAGCACCTTCTACCAGAGCGAGTCCACGGCCGCCGCCTACGGCATCTTCTCCAGCAACTGGAACACCGGCTCCTGGAACCAGGTCTACGCCTCCAACTTCAGCGACTCGGGGTTCTACATCGGGGCCTGCCAGCAGGTGTGCAACCAGACGGTCAACCACGCCTGGTCGCAGTACAACGCCCTGGGCTACTCCGGCACGAACTCCGGAGGACCGCTGGTGATCGAGAACTCCCAGTTCGACCACAACGAGGACGGATTCGACACCAACAGCCAGAACGCCGACTTTCCGCCCCCCCAGAACGGCGCCTGTCCCAACAACGGGATCAGTCCCGTGACCCACACCCACTCCTGCTGGGTGTTCATCAACAACAGCGTGCATGACAACAACAACCCCAACGTGCCCAGCAAGGGCTCGGCGGCAGCGGGCCCGGTGGGCACCGGCCTGTCGCTCTCCGGTGGCCGCAACGACACCATCATGCACAACCACTTCTACAACAACGGCGCCTGGGGCCTGATCGTGGTGCCCTACCCCGACAGCAACACTCAACCCTGCACGGGTGGTACCCAGAGCGGCGGCCTGTGCCTGTACGACGAGCACGGGAACGCGGTCAAGGACAACACCTTCACCCACAACGGCTTCTTCGGCAACAACACCAACGGTGACATCGCTTTTGCCAACACCGAGCCCGGTCCGACCAACTGCTTCTCGGGCAACACCGACACCGGCGGCCCGCTGACCACGTCGCCGTCCGGCCTGCAGAGCACCTATCCGGCCTGCGACGGCCAGCCGGTGGCGCCGGATTCAAACACACCCTTCGTGCAACAGGTGGCCTGTGACTCGGAGTCCATCCAGCTGGCCGTGTTGACCGGTGGCCAGGCC
>JALYZQ010000266.1 GCA_030948805.1 Actinomycetota bacterium
GACCGGCGTAGACCTTCAGCTTGGTGATCTGGCGGCGGGCCAGCCGGTTGCGCGGCAGCATGCCCTTGACGGCCAGCCGGATGACCTCCTCCGGGCGGCGCTGCAGCATCTCGGCCAGGGAGCGGGACTTCAGGCCGCCGGGGTAGCCCGAGTGCCGGTAATAGCGCTTGTCGGCGAGCTTGTTACCGGTCACGGTGATCTTCTCGGCGTTGATGACGACCACGAAGTCGCCCGTATCGATGTGCGGGGTGTAGGTCGGCTTGCGCTTGCCGCGTAGGGCGTCGGCGATCTGGGTCGCGAGCCGGCCGAGCGTCTGCCCGGTAGCGTCGACGACGAGCCAGTTGCGCTCGCGATCAGCAGGTGTGGCTACGTAGGTCTTCATGGCATGCACAAGCCGCGCGATGTCGCGCGGCCGCGGTCGATGATAGTCAATCCCCGGGCCGGGACACCTTGGCCGCCTGCGGCCGCGATTGCCGGGGAGGCACCTCGTGCACACTTGTGGTCCGCGCAGACCACTTAGTCTGCACGCGTGGCCCCGTCCGTGCACCTGCGTCGGGCCGGATTCAGGCTCGCTTACCGGTGCATGCAGGTTTTCTGGTTCGTGGCCCAGCCCCGCGCCGAGGGCGTCAAATGCCTGCTCACCGCCGGAGACCGCGTCCTTCTGGTGCGCCACACCTACGGGCGTCGGGTTTGGGACCTGCCCGGGGGCGGGGTCAAGCGGAGCGAGGAACCGCTGGCCGCCGCCCGACGCGAGATGGAGGAGGAGCTCGGGTTGCGAGACGCCGCCTGGCGTCCAGCCGGCATCGTCCGGGGACGCCAGAACCATCGGCATGACTTGGTGCACTGCTTCCAGGCCGAGCTGCGCTCCGAGGACGTCGAGCCCAATCTCGCCGAGCTGGCCGAGGTCGGCTGGTTTGACCGCCGCGCGGTGCCGGATCGGACCGGGCCCTATGTCCGCCCCGTGCTCGACGGCGCCCTGGGCCCGACCGACGCCTAGAACGGTTCCCCCGGCGTGCCCACCCGGGTGGAGGTAGTGTGCCCCCATGAAGCCGCCCGCCGCCCGGCGCCCCCGATCAAAAGCGGGCCGGTCGACGCGTCTGGCGGCCGTGACTGTTCTGATCCTGACGCTCGGGGGCGCGTCCGCGCTGGTGTCCCCGGTCCGCGCCGGCCTCCTGCCGCCTCTGCCCGTCCCACCCGGGGTCCCAAAGCTGCCCGGGCCCTCGGGCTCGCACCCGAGCGCGGCCCCACCGCGACCCTCACGCCCGCCGCCGTCGCGCTGCTCCGATGTCTCAGCGCCGGGCGCCGTGGGCTACGCGCTGCCCATCTTCCCCTGCGATTTCCCCGATCCGATGATTCTCCGAGCCCGAGGCGCCTGGTTTGCCTATGCGTCGCCCACGGGCTGGGAGCAAGGTCGCCGCAGCGTTCCGATCCTTCAGTCCTCTGACCTGCGCCACTGGCGCTACATCGGGGATGCCCTCAGCGGGCCACCGCGCTGGAGCTCGGCTGACCTGTGGAGCCCCAGCGTCATGGCCTGGAACGGGGGTTACCTCATGTACTTCAGCGCCAAGCACCGCGGCGGTGGACACTGCTTGGCCGTGGCTACGGCCGCGGCCCCCCAGGGCCCGTTCGCCCCGCGCCGGCGGATCGCCTGCTGGAGTCGCCATGCGCACGGCTACATCGATCCGGCGCCCCTGGTCGCCCCCGGCCACAGGCTGTACATGTTCTTCTCGACCGACTCTCCCCGGCATGCCATCACCGTCTTGCGCTTGAGCGCCGACGGCCTCCGAGCCCGAGGGCGTCCACGGAGCGTGCTCGGCGTATCGTCGCGCTGGGGAACGCTGCACGACCAGACGGTGGAGGCGCCCTCCCCGGTGCGGCGCGGCGGTCGCTACTTCCTGTTCTACTCAGCCGGCTCCTGGAGCTCTGACTACCGCATGTCCTACGCGGTGGCGCGCTCGCCGCTGGGGCCCTACCGGGACGCTGCCCCAGTGCCGACCGTCGGCCCCAGTGCCCGGCTGCCGGCCCCGGGCGGCGGCTCGGTGGTGGCCGCAGGCGGTGGGCCAGGGCATAGCCGGGCGACGTGGCTGGCCTTCACGGCTTGGAGCGGACCGCCCGGCTACGGACTGGGCAGTGAGCGCATGATGCGCATTGCGCCGCTTGTGTGGAGTCCGCGTGGCCGCCCGCACTTGGTTCTGAGCGGCGGCTGAGGTCGCGTAGTCCCGGGCACCGGAGCCTCGCTCAGCTCACTCCCACTCGATCGTGCCCGGTGGCTTGCTGGTGATGTCCAGGACGACCCGACCCACGGGTCGGATCTCGTTGATCATACGCGAGGCGATCTGCTCGAGCAGGTCGTAGGGCAGGCGCGCCCAGTCAGCGGTCATGGCATCGTCGCTGGTCACGGCACGGATCGCGATCACGTTGCCGTAAGTGCGTTCGTCGCCCTGCACGCCGACCGTCCGGATGTCGGGCAGGACACAGAAGGACTGCCACAGCTCTCGGTACAGCCCAGCCTGGCGGATCTCCTCCTGGAGGATGGCGTCCGCCTCGCGCAGAGTATCCAGCCGCTCCCGAGTGGCCTCACCCCCGACCACCCGAATGGCCAGTCCCGGCCCGGGGAAGGGCTGGCGCCAGACCAGGCGCTCGGGCAGCCCGAGCTCGGCGCCGACGGCACGCACCTCGTCCTTGAACAGTGCACGCAGGGGCTCGACGAGAGCGAAGCGGAGATCTTCGGGCAGGCCGCCGACATTGTGGTGGGACTTGATCGTGGCGGTGCCCGTACCCCCGCCAGACTCGATCACGTCCGAGTACAGCGTGCCCTGAACCAGGAACCCAACGTCGCCCCCTCTGGCGGTCAGCCGTCCGGCCTCCTCCTCGAACACGCGAATGAACTCCGCCCCGATCAGCTTGCGTTTGCGCTCGGGATCAGAGACGCCGGCCAGGCGGCCCAGAAATCGGTCGGCGGCGTCCACGGCCACCAGCGGCACCTTGAAGTGGTCCCGAAAGGCGGAGATGACCTGCTCACCCTCGTTCTTGCGCATCAGTCCGTGGTCGACGAACACGCAGGTCAGCTTGTCGCCGATCGCCCGGTGCACGAGCAACGCGGCCACGGATGAGTCCACCCCGCCCGACAGGCCGCAGATCGCCCGGCCCTCTCCCACCTGGGCGCGGATGCGCCCGATCTGCTCCTCGATCACCGACGCGGGGCTCCAACTGGTCCCACACCCGCAGATGTCGGTCAGGAAGTTGCTCAGCACCCGCTGGCCGTAGGGCGTGTGCACCACCTCGGGGTGAAACTGAATCCCGTACACGCCGCGCCCAGTCGACTCAAACGCCGCCACCGGCGAGGCCGTTGAGGAAGCCAGCGCAGTGAATCCTGGAGGCGCGGCGAACACGGTGTCGCGGTGCGACATCCAGCACGACTGCTCAGCGGGCGTTCCGGCCAGCAGGCGGCCGGGCTCGCGCACCGATAGCGATGAACGCCCGAACTCCCCGACCTCGGCGCCCTCCACCTGGCCGCCAAGGGCCCGTGCGATCAGCTGCATCCCGTAGCAGATGCCCAGCACGGGCACCCCGAGCTCGAGCAGCTCTGCCTCCAACGGCGGAGCGCCCTCGGCGTACACCGAAGCCGGCCCCCCGGACAGGATCACGCCCTTGGGCTGCCGGCGAGCGACCTCAGCGGCGCCCACGTGATGGGGCAGCAACTCGGAGAAGACCCCGCATTCGCGCACCCGCCGGGCTATCAGCTGCGAGTACTGACCGCCGTAGTCGAGCACCACCACCTCGTCAGTGGCGGCCGGTACCTCGTCGCGCACGTCTCGCACCGGTACTTCCGAGACGCCCGGACCGGGCGTGGCCAGCTCGGCTTGCGCGGCTGAGGTGTTAGTCGGCGACACCGACTGCGGCGGCTCGCGCACCCATCCCCACGCCCTGCTCACGTTGCAGGTGCTTGCCCTCCGTCTGCAACGCAGGGGCCACCATCAGCTCAGCCCGGTTGAACTCGGCGATGTCACGGTAGCCGCACGTCGCCATCGACGTGCGCAGTCCCCCCATGAGGTTGAAGGTCCCGTCGTTCTCGCGCGCCGGTCCCTTGATGATCTCCTCGAGCGATCCGTTGGGAGTGGTGACGACTCGGGCACCGCGGGGCAAGGTGGGATGGAACGTGGCCATGCCCCAGTTGTAGCCCCGTCCCGGGGCCTCGTAGGAGCGAGCGAGCGCAGAGCCCAGCATGACGGCGTCAGCGCCGCAGGCCACGGCCTTGGCGATGTCGCCTCCGTTGCGCATGCCGCCGTCGGCGATGACCTTGACGTAGTCGCCGGTCTCCAGCATGTGCTGGGAGCGAGCCGCAGCCACATCGGCGATCGCCGTGGCCTGCGGGACTCCGATGCCGAGCACCCCGCGCGTGGTGCAGATCGCGCCGGGACCGACGCCGACCAGCACTCCGGCTGCGCCGGTCCGCATTAGGTGAAGACCCGTGTGGTAGGAGGCGCAGCCACCCACGACGACGGGCGTCGGGGCCAGCTCGCGGATGAACTCCTTGAGGTTCAGCGGCGGTCGGCTCTCATCGCGCGAGACGTGCTCAGCGGAGACCACGGTGCCCTGGATGACCAGGATGTCGAGCCCCGCCTCAAGCGCGACCTCATAGTGGGTGCGGACCTTCTGGGGCGTCAGCGAGGCGGCCGCCACGACGCCGTGGGCCTTGATCTCCGCGATGCGCCTGGCTATGAGCTCGGGCTTGACCGGCTCGCGGTAGATGTCCTGCATCTCGCGCGTAGCGATATCGGGCGAGAACGAGGCGATCCGCTCCAGCTGCTCATCGGCGTCCTCGTAGCGCGTGTACACGCCCTCCAGGTTCAGGACGGCCATTCCCCCGAGCTTGCCGATCAACCCCGCGCTCTCGGGGGACACGACGCCGTCCAGGGCCGCCGCCAGCAGCGGCAGCTCAAACCGGTACGGACCCAGGGTCCACGAGATGTCGACGTCGTCAGGGTCGCGCGTACGTCGCGACGGCACGATCGCGATGTCGTCGAACCCATACGCCCGCCGGGCTTTCTTGCCTCTGCCGATCTCTACTTCCATCACCGCAGAGTAGTCCGCACAGCGGACGGCAGGGGGTCGGGCAGGGCGGCAACCATGGGGCTCGATCGTAGCAGCGGCCACCCCGCGCTCCTTGCGCCCCAGAGCACGAAAAACCGCGCACTGAGCGGCCCCCGAGGACAAGCCGACAGCCGCCGAGCAGGCAGGCTCAGCTGATCTCGGCGCCCAGCTCCAGCCGCTGAGCGTGGACGTCGCCCAACAGGCGGTCCACTCGAGCGGGGTCGATTATCCCGGCTCCGAAGTGCTGCGTGGACTCCGCGCCGCAGGCCACGCCGAAGCGCAGGCACTGAAGCGGGGACTGCCCGGCGTAGCGCGCAGCCACGTAGCCGGCCAGGAAGGCGTCGCCGGAGCCGACGACGGAGCGCGCCTCCTGCTCTGCCACGACGACCCGATACAGCGTCGAGACGCCGTCCTCGATCACGCGTCCGTAGCAACCGTCGGAGACGGTCATGACCGCCTCCCGGGCCCCGAGACGGACCATTTCGCAGACCGCCTGGGCACGGTCCCCGACATCGTTGAACTCATGACCGACGAGCTCCTCGGACTCGAGCTCATTGGGCGAGACCAGGTCGGGCTCGGCCCGCATGGCCAGCCGCAGCGGCTCACCGTCGGTGTCGATCATGGTCGTCACACCCAGCCGGTGCACGTCGCGGATCAGCGAGAAGTAGACGTCTTGGTCGACCCCTCTGGGCAGACTGCCGGCGAACAGGCAGATGCTGGCGCCCTGGGCCAGGTAAAGCAGCTTGTCCCGAAACAGCCCGAGCTCCTGGCTGGACACCGCCGGGCCGCGCTCGTTGATCTCCGTGTGCAGACCGGTGGTCGGATCCGAGACGACCGTGTTGGTCCGCGATTCATCCACGATGCGGACGAAGTCGTTGAGTACCGACTCGTCCCCCAGTGCCTCAACGATCCGGGTTCCAGTGGCGCCGCCGGCCAGCCCGGTGGCGATCACCGGCTGGCCCAGGGCTTTGATGGCCCGGGCGATGTTGACCCCCTTGCCGCCCGGCATGGTCGTCTGATCCACCGTCCGATGACGTCGGCCGGGGGTGAAGCTCGGGACCTCGAGCGTCTTGTCGATCGCTGCGTTGAGCGTGACGGTGATGATCATGCCGGCTCCAAACCTCTCTCGCCCGCCCTTGGACGCCTCCGCTGCCGCAGGTGCAACGCTAGCGCGACGGCGCCGGCGAGGAGAAAGAAGATGAGCGCCAGCATCAGGGGCTGGGCGATGAAGGTGACCGCGACGGTCAATGGGCTAACCGCCGGCAGCGCCTTGGCCAGCAGCAGCGGGACACGGGCCACGGGCCGGCCGTTGACCAGCACGACGACGCGGCCCTCAACGGCATGGCGGGGTAGCGGCCCGGTCAGCTGGGCCGGAGCGTGCACGCGAACGCGGACGGTGCTGCCACGCGTCAGCACCCGTCGCAGGGTGCTGGCGGCGACCAAGCTGGCGTGTTCGCGGTCTCGGTAGCGAACCGTGGGGCGCGCCAGGACCTGCCCGACCCGGACCGCAGCCGCGAGCCGGTAATGGCCAAAGCCGTAATCCAGCAGGGCCAGGGCGTTGGCGTCGCGCGAGGCCTCCGAGGAGGTGCCCAGCACGGCGCTGATCAGCGTCATGCCGCTCCGGTGTCCCGAGGCGACCAGAACGTAACCGGCCGCGGCGGTGTGACCGGTCTTGACGCCGTGAATCCACCCGTAGCGCCGGACGAGATCATTGCGGTTGAGCACGTAGCGGACCTGGTTGCCGGAGTGAAGGGCTGCCTGGCCGAGACCCACGATCCGGGCGAAGAAGCGCGAATGGCCCAGGTCGTAGGCCGCCAGGCGCACCAGATCTGACGCCGTGGAGTAGTTGCCCGGCGTGTCGAGGCCGATCGGCGTCGAGTAATGGGTGTGTCGCAGCCCGAGGCTGCGCGCCCGCGCGTTCATCATGGCCACGAAACGACCGACGGCCCGGTTCAGAGACCAATGCCCGGGCCCGCGCCCGATGTTGTAGGCCAGGTTCTCGGCCGCGTCGTCGGCACTGGGCAGCATCAAGGCCAGCAGCAGGTCGTGAACCGTCACCCGTTCGCCGGGCACCAGGCCGATCTGAGAGTCGACCGCGGCTGGGTAATAGTGGGGCTCGGTGAACACGGTGCCCAGGCGATGGATGTGGTCCAGGACGACCAGGGCCGTCATGAGCTTGGTCGTGCTGGCGATCGCTCCCGCCCGGTAGGCGTTGGCGGCGTACAGCGTCTGCTGCGTCGCCGGCGCGAACAGGATCGCGGCGCGCGCGCTGAGCCGGGGGGCAGCCGTCGCGCTGGGCGTGGCCGCGCCCACCGCGACGCACAGGCCGATCAGTCCGGCGAGGGCGGTGCGGGTGACCACGCGCCGTCCGGCACCGGACGCTGTGGAGGTCACCGTCGCAGCCTCAGCCGCTGCCCGGTCTGCAGGCTGTTGGGGCTCAGACCGGGATTCAGATCGGTGATCCGCAGGATCGACACGTGGGTCTTGATCGAGATTCCGCTCAAGGTGTCGCCCCCTTTGACGACGTAGAACTTCGGCGTGTGCGCGGCCGGCCGGTGACCGCGGCTTCCGGGAGGCAGCTGGCTGGACTGGCTGGCCGTGGCGCGATGCGAGCTCAACCCGGCGTGGACGATGAGGTAGATGCCGACCGCCGCAGCAGCGAGAGCGATCGGCGCAGCGAGACGCGCACTCTTAGCCCTCATGGCACGGCGATCATACAAGCGCGCTGAGTCGCGGCCGGTCACGGGCGTCCGGAGTGCGCTCGGGCACTAAGTGGCCCCGATCAAGCCGAGAGAGTCCAGGCG
>JALYZQ010000010.1 GCA_030948805.1 Actinomycetota bacterium
GGTCCAGGCGGCCCGCGCCGCCCACGCGCTCGGCATCCCGTTTGTGGAGTCGACGGTCTCGATCTGCAGCGTCGAGGAGGTGGCGCGGGCAACGCCGCGCCCGCCGTGGTTTCAGCTCTACGTCATGCGCGACCGCGGCTACGCGGAGGACCTGATGGCCCGGGCTCGACAGGTCGGCTCGCCGGTGCTCGTGCTTACGGTCGATCTAGCCGTGGTCGGCGCCCGCCACCGCGATACCCGCAACGCGCTCGTGGGAAAGTTCCCGCCCTTGGTCAACGCCCGGCGCGGGATGGACCTGCTCGCTCATCCCCGCTGGATCCGCGACGTCGCCGTCGGCGGCCGGCCGCTGACCTTCGGCAATCTGGAGAAGGCCGTGCCCGACGCCCAGACCCCCGACGCCTTTCGCGAATGGGTAGACAGTCAGTTCGATCCCAGCGTCACCTGGGAGGACGTGGCCTGGGTGCGCGAGCACTGGGATGGTCGCCTCATCGTCAAGGGCGTGCTGGACCCCGAGGACGCCCGACGAGCGGTCGATGCCGGCGTAGACGGCGTGGTTGTCTCCAACCATGGCGGGCGTCAGCTCGACTCGGTGCCCTCGACGGTACGGGCGCTGGCCGGGGTTGCCGATGCGGTGTCTGACCAGGCGGAGATCCTGGTCGACGGAGGAGTGCGCACCGGCCTCGACGTGGTCAAGATGGTCGCGCTGGGGGCGCGGGCGGTGCTGATGGGACGCGCCTGGGCCTGGGCGGTGGCCGCCCGGGGGGAAGCGGGGGTGCGCCACATGCTCGAGGTCATCAAGGCCGACATCGATGTGGCGATGGGGCTCACCGGCAGCACCGCCCTGACCACCCTGGATCGCTCGGCGCTGTTTCTGCCCGAGCCGGTCAATTCGGACTCGGGGGTGTAGCTATGGCCCCCGGCGGCAGCACCCTGGGAGCGCTCGGCCGTGCGGCGGCCGGCCCCCTGGAGGCCTACGGACGGATGCTGGAGGCGGCGGCCGCGGATGTCGCTGGCGCGGTGACCGGTCGTTCGCACCCCGACCCCTTCGCGCTACGCGATCCCCACTACATACAACGCACGCTGGCCGCCTGGCGGCTGGCCTCCGAGCATTACTTCCGAGCCGACGTGCAGGGACTCGACCACATCCCCGCCACCGGGCCGGTGCTGCTGGTCGGTAATCACTCAGGCGGGACGGTGATCGCCGACACGTTCGTGTTCGCCCAGTCCTTCTATGACCACTTCGGCGCCCAGCGACCATTCTTTCAGCTGGCTCACGACCTCGTCTTCAAGACCCCAGGACCGCGGGCCTTGCTCCAGCGCTACGGAACCATCCCAGCATCGCGTGAGAACATGGCCGGGGCATTGGAGCGAGACGCCGCTCTGCTCGTCTACCCGGGCGGAGATCACGAGACGTTTCGGCCCAGCTGGGAATCCGAGGAGGTCGATTTTGCCAACCGCACGGGCTTCATCAAGCTCGCGCTCGAGCATGACGTGCCGGTCGTGCCCGTGGTGGCCATCGGCGGCCAGGAGACGGCGCTGTTCCTCGGACAGGGCGGCCGCGCAGCACACCGGCTGGGCTTGGATCGACTGTTGCGGCTCAAGGTTCTGCCCGCCGTTCTGGGACCACCGTTCGGCCTGACGATCCTGGACTTCCCGCTGCGCCTCCCCCTCCCGGCGAAGATCTCGATCCGCATCCTGGAGCCCATCAACCTCGGGGAGCGGCTGGGCCCGGAGCCCAAGGTCGAGGAGGGCTATGACCTGATCACCTCGTTGATGCAGGAGACCCTGACTGAGCTCGGACAGGAGCGCGACCTCCCGGTTCTCGGCTGAGCGCCGCGGCCTCCGGCAAGCACCCGCCTGCCCAGCCAAGCCGGTGCTGAAAACCCGTTAAAGGGAGCATGCCGGCCCGATCCCCGGTAGGGTCGGTCCACGCTGGGAGGACCACGAAGTCCCGCGCTGGGTGCCTCCGAGTCCGACACGCCTCCCCTGCTGGGTGAGGGCGCCCGGCTCGGACAACGCGCCGATGCCCTGGTCAAGCGCCTCCTGGAGGGGTTCAAGCGCAATGACCTGCTCACCTACGCGAGCGCGATCTCCTTCCAGATCCTCACGTCGGTGATCCCGTTCGTCCTCTTTGCCCTCGCGGTGGCTGGACTGCTGCATGCCAACGACATCTGGCACGACCATCTGGAGCCCCAGCTGCGCGCCAACGTCTCACCCAGCGTGTTCACGGTCATCAACAACGGCGTGAACACCGTGTTCGCCGGCCACCGTGTGCTGTGGGCGACCTTCGGCGGTGCGCTGGCGCTGTGGCAGATCTCCGGCGCCGTTCGGGCCGTGATGGGGGCTTTGTCTCGGGTCTACGAGGCCCCAACCGAGCGCTCATTCCGCCGGCACTACGGCATCTCTTTCGTGCTGTCGTTGGAGGTCGGGGTGTGCTACGTCCTGATCGCCGCCTGCCTGCTCTTCGTGCCCATCTTCGCGGCCCGCGATGGGGCCCTGCTCCATCTTCTCTCCGTTGTCGCGCGCCTGATCGTCGTAGCCGGACTGCTGTGGATGGTGGTCGGGCTGCTGGTCCGGCACGCGCCAGCCTGCCCGCAGCCCGCGCCGTGGGTCAGTCTGGGAGCGGCGATCGTGATCACCACCTGGCTGATCGTCTCACTCGTGTTCTACATCTACCTCACCGACATCGCGTCGTACCAGTCGGTGTTTGGGAGCCTGGCCGCGGTGATCGTGGCCATGGCCTATCTGTACGTGTCGACGACGGTGTTCCTGTTCGGTGCCCAGCTCGACGCGATCATCCGCTTCCAGGCCACCGGTCATCCCGCGGGAGACCATCCCGATCATCCCAGTCAGCAGGCCGAACCGGTGGCTGAGAGCCCCCCGGTCTCGCCACCCGCCGTACCGCCTGCCCGCTAAGCGCCCCGGAAGCAAATCTGCACACCTATGAGTAGCAGCAAGGCGCCGCTGCATAGCCAAGAAGCCGCACGGCGGGACCAAACCGCGCCGCTGCACGCTCTACAAGAGCCTCGGTAGCTTCAAGAGCATTACGAGCGCAGGCGCCAACCACCGCCACTTCACAGGCCGTGTGAGGCGCAAGCCCCTGACGGTGGGCCGCTACCGGCTCCAGGCCGTGGAAACCGACTCGGACGGGCATAAGGGCACGCGTTCCACACAGAGCTTCAGGATCGTCCGCTGAGCGACTCGGTCTAGACGGCGGCCGCAGGTCTGCGGCCATCGAGTTGAGACGTTGCAGGCCAGATGTGGAATGGGCCGTACTGGGCTCGAGCCGGGCCGTGGGTGCGCGGGGGTCAGGCTGCGGCTTGTCCGATGCTCGCGCGGAGCTTTTGCAGGCCGAGTCTCATCCGGCCTTTGACCGTCCCAGCTGGCAGGTCGAGTCGGGTGGCGATCTCGCTGTGCGACAGTTGGCCGTAGTAGGCCAGCGTGATCACTTCTTGTTGCTCGTCGGGAAGCCTGGCCAGTGAAGCTTGCAGACGGGTAGCATCTTCTCGTTGGATGATTTTCTCGCTGACGTCATCGGGCGCGGGACGTTCGTCGAGACGATCCTCGCTGGCCCACCGGGTAGCGTGGTTGCCATTGCGTCGGGTGAGGTCGATCGCGCGGTAGCGCACTACGGTCAGCAGCCAGGCCGCGACCGTCCCTTGGTGCGGGCGGTAGTTCGCTCGGCTCTTCCAGAGCGAAAGGAATGCCTCTTGCACGGCGTCCTGGGCGCGGCCGTCATCGCGACAGACCGAGAACGCCACGCCGTAGGCCCGATTGCAGAACCGGTCATAGAGCTCGGCGAACGCCTCGACGCTTCCGGCGCTCACTTCGCCCATCAGCTCACTGTCCCCACGGGCGGCCGGCGTCATGGTCTCACGCGGCGGTTGGGATCGATGCCGCGAGCGGGGCGGAGTCGAGGAAGAAGAGCTCGCATGCGACTCCGGGGGTGGTCTGGTTGGCGCTCATGAACGCGACCACGCGACGGTGGGTGAGGCGTTGGATCGCGGCGGTGAACTCGTCCTCGGTGTCTGTCTGGAAGGCGACCCGACCGTCGATCACCTCGCCCCGGGCGCCGTCGGCAACCAGAACATCCTCGTCCCGAGTGAGGATGTTCTCGAGCACGCACACGACGATGTTGTCGTTGATGTACGTGCTCGCGGTCGTACGATCATGCCCGTAGAAGTCCGAGTACAGCTCGACCATGGCAGCAGAGATCGCGTCGGTGAGGTTCGGCCCTTCTGACCACGACAGGTCTCGGGTCGCCTTCGTCTGGGACATCGCGTCTCCTGAGTATTAGTCAACCTCAGAAGTCACCGGCGTGCTACCAGCCCGCTCAAGGGCTGACATCACTCGATGCCCTCCACCAACGAAGCATACCCTGGATTTCGGTAATCACACGTCGAGCGGGAATGGACTTGCTCGTTGCCGTCCCCCGGCTGCGCGTCAGCGGTCAGACGCGCGGCTAGTGTCGATCCGCGGGGTCAGGTCGAGCCTTCTCTGGCGTCGTGCCGTTGCTGCCGCTGCTGGCGAGCGCGTGGGTGGCACCGGCGAGCGAGGTCGCCCGCCAGTCATAGAACTCCGCCTCGGAGATGTGGTTGCGTTCGCACAAAGCGCTGACGAGGCTCTCGTCGCTAATGCCGTCAAGCACGATGCCCAACTTCTGCTCGGGATCAAGCGCCGCGCCGTCACGCAGACGCTTGCCCGGCGCTAGATCGCCACGGATCAGCCGTCCGCCACGGAACGAGGCGGCGGCGATGACCAGAGCGGCCGTGACCAGGATGATGTCCTTGAGCACGTACTGCCCCTCGAGCGTCGGCGCGTGGTGCGGGCCGGCGAACAGCCGGTCCGTCAATACGAATACCGGCGAGATGATCCCGACAAACTCGATCGCCAACAGCCAGATGGCGAGACGCATCCACCGGTTGGCGAGCAGGCAGATCCCGATAAAGCACTCCAGCGTGGCGATCATCACGATCGCGACATTGCCCGGGACGATTCCGAGGAACAGGATGTGGGTGGTGGCCTCAGTCAGATTCTGGGCAGGGCTGACGCCCGGAAAGTACTTCAGCACGCCAAAGAGCAGGAAGATCGCGCCGACCGCGATCCGCAGCGCCGTGATGCTGCGCAGCACGAGCTGGTGATGGACGTGATTCTCGATGTGCAGGAAGCGCTGGTAGATCGATCTCATACCGGTACTGCGCACCCCGCGTCCCGAGCAGATCACATAGCCTCGGCGACACGTAGGCTGCGCGCCGGTACCTTTCCGAGGGGTGGATGATGCCGAGGATCTTGAGCGTTTTCGCCGGCTGAGTGACGAAGAGCTCATTCGGTTAGACGCCGAGCTTGACCCGAGAGTCCTTGACGTGCTCTACGGGCGCCATCACGTCGTGGCGTTCTCGCTTGCCGCTCGGATTGTCGGATCCCGGGATCGAGCGCAGGACGTCGTCCTCGAGGCGTTCTTGAACCTGTGGCGTGACGCCGGACGATATGACCCGACACGAGGTCCGGTTCGTACCTGGTTGATGAGCATCGTCCACGACCGGGGTATCGACTCCGTCCGCCGGCTGTCTGTTCAAGACCGGATGCAGGCAGACGCAACGGCCCGCACGCAGAAGCCGGCTGAGACCGACCTCACCACCGGGCAAGCCAATGCCGAGGCCGAGGGGGAAGCGGTTCGGGCCGCCCTGCGGGCGCTGCCCGAGGAGGAGCGGCGGATCATCGAGCTGGCGTATTTCGGCGGCTGGACCCGAGGCGAGATCGCAGACATGCTCAAGTTGCCGCTCGACATGGTCAAGGACCGCGCCCGTCTTGGCCTACTCAAGCTCCGCGACGCACCGCTCAGCGAGGCGCCGCCATGACCGACGTCCCGTATGAACACGGGACCGATGCTGGCGGCTGGGTGCTCGGTGCGCTATCGCCCGAGGAGGCCAAACGCTTCGCCGCCCACCTGGAGACATGCGCGGCCTGTCGCGCGGAAGTCGCGCGGCTCACCGAAGCCTCCGAGCGACTCGCCGACGCGGCGCCGACGCTAACCCCGCCGCTTGAGTTGCGCGAACGACTGATGGCCTCCGTGCACGCCGAGACCAGCCTGTTCGATGCCGCCAGCGCCGACCCGAGCCCTCCCGAGCCGGCTCATCGCCGCGGCCGATCCCGGAGGCGCGCCGGCGGGCTGCTGGCAGCGTTCGGGACCCTGGCGATCGTGATCGCGGCAATCGCCCTTCTCACGGCGAACCATCCTCCACATCAAGCCGCAGCGCGCACGGTGATCGGCAAAGTAACGACTCAAGGAGGAACGAACGCCCGAGCCGTGGTGCAGATCGGAGCGCACACGGCGACGCTCAGCGTCACCCACCTTGCCCCCCCGGCTGCAGGGCGCGTTTACCAAGCATGGGTGATCCGCCGCGGCTCACCAGCCACGCCAACCGGCGCGCTCTTCTCTGTGCCGCGCTCAGGCGACACACGGATACTGTTGCCAACGTTGCACGACGTCACCGAAGTGATCGTCACCGCCGAACCGCCCCGCGGGAGCCCCACACCCTCGCTCCCCCCGATCGTCCTCGTGCAGCTAACTGCGCGCCCCGGCCGCACAGCACTCAAACCATGAGCACGTGGGACGGCCTAGAAGAACCTTGACCGGCGGTTCGGCCGGATCCAGGTCGAGGATCAGCAAGTCCCCGGCGGTGCCGGTG
>JALYZQ010000024.1 GCA_030948805.1 Actinomycetota bacterium
GCCTGGGCCTGGGCCGGAGCCTGGGCCTGGGCCGACACGGCCACGGCCGACGCTTGAGACCGACTGCTCACTTCAGGAGCGTGCGGGCGGTGCTGAGGTAGGTGCCGGTGAACTCACGGGCCATCTCGGTCTGAACGTCCACGAGGTTCTTCAGCCACTCCTGCTGGGAGGCTCCGGCCAGCTTGCGCTCGATGTCGATCGTGCGGTCCACGGCCTTCTCATAGGAGTCCAGGTACAGGGTCCCGGCCCGGCGAGTCGCGGCGGAGAACTGCTCACCGGCCTGATTAGCGCGCTCGAAGGCGGCGTCGAAGGACGAGGCGGTGGACTTGCTCTGAGTAGTGGGCATGGTGTCTCCTGACTTTGGTTCGCTGTGAGGTCCTACTGCTTGCAGATTAGCAAATCGTCAGCTAGCGTGCAAGCGCTTGGCGGCCAGCTGGAGCCGCGGCCTGGGCCCAACCTTGCCACAGTCATGTCAAGGTTTAGTAGCATCGCTGTGATGCGGGATTTCATCGCCTCGGCGCGTGAGCGAACCCTCGTCTACGACGGGGGCATGGGTGCCACGCTGGAGCAGTTCGAGCTCGATCTCGAGCACGACTACAAGCTACCGGGACGCTGCCACGAGGTCCTGGTCCTCAACCGCCCGGACGTCATCGCCGGCGTGCACGACTCGATGCTCGAGGCCGGGGCCGACGTGCTGGAGACCGATACCTTCCAGGCCTCGCGGCTGAAGCTCGGTGAGTGGGGGCTGGAGGATCACACGCATGAGATCAACCTGCGCGCGGCGGAGATCGCCCGGCAGGCGGCCGGGGAGCATCGCCTCGTGGCCGGCGCGATCGGCCCCACGGGCTTTCTGCCCGCCAGCGACGATCCGACCTTGGGGCAGATCGGCTTTGCCGAGCTGGTCGAAGTGTTCGCCCAGCAGGCCACGGGGCTCATTGCCGGCGGCGTGGATCTGATCATCATCGAGACCGCTCAGGACATCCTCGAGGTCAAGGCGGCCGTCTTCGGGGTGCGCCGGGCCTGTGCCGAGCAAGACCGCCGTGTTCCGGTGCAGTGCAGCGTCTCACTCCTGCCTCAGGGCGGCAAGATGCTGCTCGGCACGGACATCAGCGCAGCGCTGGCCACGCTGGAGGCCCTGGAGGTCGACGCCTTGGGGCTCAACTGCTCCACCGGGCCTGAGGACATGCGCGACGCGATCCGCTTCTTGACCGAGTTCTCCTCCGTGCCGGTGCACTGCATTCCCAACGCCGGGCTCCCGCTACAGGGCCCCAACGGCGAGACCATCTTTCCCGAGGCGCCCGAGCCGCTGGCCAAGGTGCTGGGCGAGTTCGTCGACCGCTACGGCGTGTCGATCGTGGGCGGCTGCTGCGGCACCACCCCGGAGCACATCCGGGCCCTTTCCGAGCGCGTCAAGGACCGGATCCCCGAGCCCCGGCCCGCGCGCCGCCCGCCGCACCTGAGCTCGATGATCGCCGCCACCCCGCTGGTCCAGGATCCCCGGCCCACACTGGTCGGCGAGCGGGTCAACTCCCAAGGCTCGCGCAAGGCCAAGGAGCTGCTGCTGGCCGATGACTACGACGGTCTGATGGTCGTGGCCGAGGACCAGGTCACCGGCGGGGCCCACGTGCTCGACGTCTGCGTCGCCCTGACCGAGCGCCAGGACGAAGCCGAGCAGATGCGTCGGCTGGTCAAGGGCATCTCCCTCAGCCAGCCGGCCCCGATTCAGATCGACTCCACCGAGCCGGCGGTGATCGAGGCCGCGCTGGAGCAGATCCCCGGGCGGGCGACCGTCAACTCGGTCAATCTCGAAGCCGGACGGGAGAAGCTCGACCGGGTCGTACCGCTGGCCAAGGCCCACGGCGCCGCCGTCATCGCTCTGACCATCGACGAGGAGGGCATGGCCAAGACGGCCGAGCGCAAGCTCGAGGTGGCGCGGCGCATCACCGAGCTCTGCTGCGATGAGCACGGGCTGGACCGAGAGGCCCTGATCTTCGACTGCCTGACCTTCACGCTGACGACCGGTGACCCCGAGTGGCGACCCAGCGCGGTGGCCACGATTGAGGGCATCCGCCAGGTCAAGGCCCAACTGCCCGGCGTCAAGACCTCGCTCGGGGTGTCAAACGTCAGCTTCGGGGTCGGGCTGCCCGCCCGCTCGGCCCTGAACAGCGTCTTCCTTCACCACTGCGTGGAGGCGGGACTGGACCTGGCCATGGTCAACCCCAACCACATCACTCCCTACGCCGAGATACCCGATACCGAGCGACAGCTGGCCGACGATCTGGTCTTTGATCGCCGCGAGGATGCCCTGGAGCGCTTCATCGCCCACTTCGAGGCCAAGGGACCGGAGACCGAGGAAGGCCCCGGGAAGGCGAACCCGACCGAGGGCATGGAGCCCGAGGAGGCCCTGCACTTCCACATCCTGCGCCGCAAGAAGGAGGGCGTGGAGGACTGGATCGACGCCAGCGTGGAGAAGAACGGCGCCGTCGAGACGCTCAACCATGTCCTGCTGCCGGCCATGAAGGAAGTCGGGGACAAGTTCGGCGCCGGGGAGCTGATCCTGCCCTTCGTGCTGCAGTCCGCCGAGGTCATGAAGCGGGCCGTCGCGCGGCTGGAGGGCTACCTGGACAAGCTCGAGGGCTACACGAAGGGCACCGTGGTCCTGGCCACCGTGTTCGGTGACGTGCACGACATCGGCAAGTCGCTGGTCAACACGATCCTGACCAACAATGGCTACACGGTGATCGACCTGGGCAAGCAGGTCCCGATCTCCACCATCCTGGACGCCGCCGTCGAGCATCAGGCCACGGCGATTGGCCTCTCCGCCCTGCTGGTCTCGACCTCCAAGCAGATGCCGGCCGCCGTCCAGGAGCTGCACGAACGCGCGCTCGACTTCCCGGTGCTGATCGGGGGGGCGGCCATCAATCGCAACTTCGGTCTGCGCATCCTCTACCCCAACGGGACCGAGTCCGACGAGACCTACTCGCCGGGCGTCTTCTACTGCAAGGACGCCTTCGAGGGACTGGCCAAGATGGATCAGCTCATCGACACCCCCGCACGCGAGGCCCTGGTCACCAAGACGCGTGAGGACGCGCAACGCCTCCGTGAGCGACCGGCGGCTGACGCCGATGATGCCCCGCCAACCACCGATGACACCGTGCGAAGTGGCGCGGCCACCGACGATCCGGTCCCCGAGCCCCCATATTGGGGCGCGCGCGAGCTCGAGGTTCCCCTGGACGAGGTCTACCCACACCTCGACACTCACGTCCTGTTCAAGCTGCACTGGGGCGGACGAGGCGTCAAGGGCGAGGAATGGGCGCGACTGCTGCGCGAAGACTTCCAACCCCGGCTGGAGCGCATGTGGCGAGATCAGGACTACCTGCGCCCTCGCGCCCTGCTGGGCTACTTCCCCGCCAATGCCGACGGCAATGAGCTGATCATCTGGGCGCCCGACGCCCCCGGTGAGCGTGAGCTGGAGCGGCTGGTCTTCCCCCGTCAGCCCCGCCACGACCGAATCTGCCTGGCCGACTTCTATCGCCCGCTGGGCGCCGGAATCGACGTGGTCGCGCTGCAAGCCGTGACCGCCGGCAACGAGGTCACCGAGCTGATGGCCTCCCTGGAGGCGCAGGGGGAATATGCCGAGCAGCTGTTCGTCCACGGCCTCGGGGTCCAGACCGCGGAGGGCATGGCCGAATGGCTACACGCGCGTGCACGCCGTGAGCTGGGTGTCGCGCCCGCCCAGGGCCGGCGCTACTCATGGGGCTATCCATCCTGCCCGGAGCAGTCTGAGCTGACCAAGGTGTTCGGGCTCCTCGACGCTCCGTCGATCGGCCTGCGGCTGTCCGACGGGTTCGCCGTCGAGCCTGAGCAGTCCACGCTGGCCATCGTGGCCCACCATCCTCAGGCCATCTACTTCGGCATGAAGTCCGGCTCACTGCCGCGCAATCAGCGCCAGGCCACGGACGAGCTGATCGCCGGGACCGAGAAGGATCCGACCCGGCAGGCGCCGCTCAGCGAGACCGACCCCGAGTCAGACGGGGACGCCGGCGAGGAGCCGGCGCTGGCCGGAACCTGACCGCGCTGACGGCCGGGCCCGCCCGGGAGCCCAGCCGTCAGACCGGATCGTCGTCTACGCGTGCTGGACGCAGCCGGAGTTGGCGTTGCTCCACTCCTGCTGCAACCAGTACTTGCCGGTCGAGATGGCCTCGTTGTACTCGTGTCCGGCGGTGCCGCCGAGGGGAGCGCCGAAGTTGAAGTTGCACTTGTCGCCTATCTCGTTCCCGCGGGAGTCGTACCAGGCGTTGCCCAGCGGGTCTGTGATCCCCTCGATGTTCTCGTGACTGGTCACGTTAAGCACCGAATCCGCGGCGACGTTGCCGTTGGGGTACTGGCCCGATTCACAGCCCGGCACCCCGGCGTAGGGCATGTTCGCGTACAGCGTGCTCGATGGGCCGCTGCCCAGCGAGCTGTGATAGGCGCAGTACACGTTGGTCGAGCACTGCGATCCCGAGCTGTCAAAGCAGGTCGCCACGCCCGAGGGGAAGTACACGAAGTACATCGCTCCCAGGCCGCGCGGCAGCGCGTGCGCGGTGACGAACTTGTTGACCTCGGCCTGCAGCTGGCTGTCGGTGATGCACGTGCCGCTGCCGGCGTTGGCGTTGCATCCGTTGGCCGGATACGGGTCGGTGTCGTTGTATGACCCGCCGGAGCTCGCGCCGTAGCTGAAGCCCGTCCCGCTCGAATCGTGGTACTGCCGCGCGACCGAGTAGTCGTTCGTGGCCGTGCCGTCGGCGGCGGCTACATTGCCGAAGAACTGGCTGATCAGCGAGGTGTAGCCCGCGCTGAAGCTGTAGCCAGACGGGGCCCAGTAGATCGCATAGTTGGCATCGGTGTGCATGACCGGACCGCTGTGGTAGGTCATGTTGCTCGTGCTTCGGCGTCGCGTGGACGCGGAATGGATCTTGGCCTTGTAGGCCCGCCCGGCGGTCGTGGGCTTGGTGACCACGCCGCGGAAGTGCCCCGGGGCAGCGGTAGCGGCCGATGGCAGTGCGACCGCAAGCAAACCCGCGCACAGCATCCCGGCGAGCAGCCTGATTGAAAGCGACGGTTTGAGGTCCATCGTCCTCCCTGTCGATAAGGGCCCGCGCTCCCGGGCCGAGGGAGCTGAGTCTAGCCCTATCCTCAGGCCTCGACGCGGGAGCCTTCGCGATGCTGTGAGCGGCCCGGGCGCGCGGGCAGCTTGACCGGGGCGGCGTGCATGGCCCGCAGCCGCACCTCGCGCCAGGACATGCCCTCCTTGACCAGCGCCGGGCCGCCCATCAGCAGCGCCGTGGAAACCTCGACCGCCTGCAGGATGACGCCGTAGGCCA
>JALYZQ010000045.1 GCA_030948805.1 Actinomycetota bacterium
CCCCGTCGGCGCCGGCTCCGGCGGCAGCGGCAGCTTGCTCGGGCGTACCGATGCCGAAGCCGACGGCCACCGGAACCTCGGTATGGGCGGCGGCGCGGGCGATAACGTCCTTCAGTTCCCGGTCATCGTGGCTGCGCTCCCCGGTGGTACCGGTCAAGGCGACGGTGTAGAGAAACCCTCGGGCCGCGTCGCCGATCTGGGCCAAGCGGGCGTCCGGCGTCGTGGGGGCCACTAGCGGCACCAGGGCCAACCCACGGCGCTGGCACGCCTCCCCCGCGGCGGGTGACTCCTCCAGGGGCAGATCGGGGACGATCAGCCCACTGGCGCCGGCCGCCGCCACGGCGTCCAGGAACCGGTCCAGGCCCCGGGCCAGAATCGTGTTGGCGTAGCACATGATCACCACCGGGACGTGGGCGGCGATCTCGGCCCCCACCGCAAGCACGGCGTCGAGCGTCGCGCCGGCGCCCAGCGCCGACGTGGCCGCGGCGTGGATCACCGGGCCGTCGGCCAGAGGATCGGAGAAGGGCACTCCGAGCTCGATCACGTCCGCGCCGCTGCGCGCGTAAGCCAGGCCGATCCGGCGCGAAGTGCCCAGGTCGGGATAGCCACCCATCAGGTAGGGCATCAAGGCCGCCCGGCGCCCGCTGGCCCGCGCCCCGGCGAAGGCCTCGGCAATCCGCTCGATCCCGCTGTCGCGTGCCCCGATCACTGACTCAGAGCAGCCAGTGCCTCGGCCAGATCCTTGTCTCCCCGCCCGGAAAGGCAGATCAGATCGAGCTCTGAGTCGGGGTTGGCCAGGGCCCAGGCCAGCGCGTGCGCACTCTCCAGAGCCGGGATGATCCCCTCCAGCGCGGCGGTGCGGGCGAAGGCGCGCAGGGCCTGGCGATCATCGACAGCGACGTATCGTGCGCGCCCGCTGTCGCGTAGCCACGCGTGCTCGGGTCCGCTGCCGGGGTAATCGAGACCGGCCGAGATCGAATGGGCCTCGAGGATCTGACCGTCCTCGTCCTGCATGAGGGCGGAGAAAGCGCCATGCAGCACGCCGGGCAGGCCGGCCGCACTGAGCGGCGCGCCATGGCGTCCGGTCTCGATTCCCTCTCCGGCCGCCTCCACGCCGATCAGCCGCACCGACTCGTCGGCCACGAAGGCGACGAACATGCCGATCGCGTTGGAGCCGCCCCCGACGCAGGCGATGACCCGGTCCGGAAGCCGGCCCTCGGCCTCGAGGATCTGCGCACGGGCCTCGTCGCCGATCACCCGCTGCAGGTCGCGGACCAGGACCGGGTACGGCGCCGGTCCGACGCAGGAGCCGATGATGTAGTGGGTGCTCTGGACGTTGGTCACCCAGTCGCGGATCGCCGCCGACACGGCCTCCTTGAGCGTCCGCGCCCCTGCCTCCACGGGCTCGACACGAGCTCCGAGCAGGCCCATGCGGTCGACGTTGGGCCTCTGGCGGCGCATGTCTTCGGTGCCCATGTAGACGATGCACTCGAGGTCCAGCAGGGCGCAGGCCGTGGCGGCGGCCACCCCGTGCTGCCCGGCTCCGGTCTCGGCGATGATCCGCCGCTTGCCCATCCGCTGGGCCAGCAGGGCCTGACCGAGGGCGTTGTTGATCTTGTGGGCGCCTGTGTGATTGAGGTCTTCGCGCTTGAGGTAGACCGGATGGCCGGCGACCTCACTGATCCGGCGGGCCAGGTACAGGGGCGATGGGCGCCCTACGTAGTCGCGCAGCAGCTGGCCCAGCTCAGCCTGGAAGCCGGCGTCGTGGCGGGCCTGGAGCCAGGCCTGCTCCAGCTCAGCCAGGGCGGGCATCAACGTCTCGGGCACGTACTGGCCCCCGTAGGGACCGAAGCGGTGCTCGATCGCGCTCATGACGCGGCTACAGTTGCGCTGGCCGCCACGGCAGCCGCGAAGGCCTCCAGCTTGTCAGGGTCCTTGCGACCCGGGCTGGCCTCCACGCCGCTGGCTACGTCGACCGCACAGGGCCGGACAGCGGCGATTGCCGGGCCGACGTTGTCGGGGCGCAGGCCCCCGGAGAGGATCACCGGCACGCTGCCCCGGTGGGCCCGGACCAGGTCCCAGGCGAACGTCTCACCCGTGCCCCCGGGGGTCCCGTGCACGTAGGAGTCCAGGAGATGAAAGTCGCTGTGAAACGCGGCCAGGGCCTGAATGTCGGCGCCAGTGCGCACGCGCCCAGCCTTGATCACCCGGCAGCCCGTCCGGCGCCCCGCCTCCGAGCAGAACACCGGGCCCTCGTCGCCGTGGAGCTGGAGCATCGTCAGCCCGCCGTCCTGGGCGGCGCGCGTCACCTCATCCAGGGTGGGGTTGACGAACACACCGACCAGCTCCACCTGGCGCCGGTGCCGAGCGGCGATCTCCGTGGCCACACCGAGGTCGCAGCGACGCGGAGACCCGGGCCACAGGATCATCCCCAGCGCCCAGGCCCCGGCTTCCACGGCGCGGCCCGCATCACCCAGGTTGGTGATCCCGCAGAACTTGAGCCTCGGAGCGAGTCGCGTCACCCCCACATCGTACGAACGCCGCGCGCCGCGACTTCGCGAGAGCGTCATCTCCGCTGGCTACAGCAGGTCCAGATCGCCCAGGCAGATCGCCCACGACGCAGCTTCGGTGGGATCGGGGACAACGCCCTGGCGAAGAAGCGACACCGTCGGCACCGGGCCGGAGCGTACGCGCAAGAAGCCGCATCGCATGGCCGCCCGTCGCGCCGTGGAGCCGGGCGGGAATTGGCAGATGACGTAGTCCACCGCCGCCGCATGGACGACCTGATCGAGAAGCCGGCGCGCCGTGCGACGGTCGCCCGGAAAGACAAGGACCTCACAGAGGGTCGACACCCAGGAGCGGCCTCGGGGCCTGATGCGGAAGATCGCCAGTCCAGTCAGGCGGCCACCTCGCTCCACCCGCACCGCTCGATAGATCCCGAGGGTCCCGTACCGCCAGCGGAGGTAGTCCAGATCCTTGACCGTGGTGAAACGGTCGTTTGACCGCTCGGTCTGGGCGAGCAAGGCCGAGATGCTCTCGCCGTCGCCGAGCGCCGCGGCGGCGGGTTCGGCCTCGACCAGCGGGCTTCGGTCGGGCGGAGAACCCGGGCGCCGGCGGATCCGTCTGGCGGCGCTTCGCAGTGGCGAGCGCGGGCGGACCAGCAAGGGGAACACACCGAGTTCATGCGCTTGAAGCTTGCGGCTTCCTGAGCGGCTGCGCTCGTTTGTCACCGAGAGGGTAAACGCTGCGTCCGGCGGCAGATGTGGCTGCCCGTGTCGCACCAGCGCCGGGTGCAAGCGGTGGCCCCGATACGAGCCGTGAACGGCGAGGTCGACTATTCGCAGTACCCCGAACGGGCGATCGTTGGCCGTCATTCTCCATCGCAGCCACGCCGCGAAGCCGACCAGCCTCCCGTCAGCCTCCGCGACCGTCATCACCGAGCGGCCGAACGGATTCGCCTGGTGCTTCCAGCGAAACAACTCGGTCGGATCCTGATCCTCGATCTCACGAGGCCAGGACCCGAACGCGGCCTGGAGCAGCTCCAGCACATGCGGCTCGTCCTGGTCGCGATAGGGTCGAAACTGAAACGAGGGATTGGAAGCGGCCAGCGGGGGCGTCATATCTGCTCCGGTCCGGCGAGCGCGCGGCAGGCGACCTCGATGTCCGATGCGCGCATCAGCGCCTCGCCGACCAGCACCGCATCCACCCCGGCTGCACTGAGACGCTCGAGCTCAGCGGGGGTGCGAAAGCCCGACTCGGCCACCGACAGCGTTCCGGTGGGCACCTCCGGCAGCAGATCCAGCGTGCGCCCGATGTCGACCTGGAGCGTGGTCAGGTCGCGGTTGTTGATCCCGATCATCTCGGGGCCGAGCGTGGCGGCCACCTGTAGCTGCGCCCGGTCGTGCACCTCGACCAGGACGCCGAGCCCCAGTGACCGGGCGAGCTCGTGCAGGGAGGCCAGCTCGGCCACGTCCAGAGCGGCCACGATGAGCAGGATCGCGTCGGCCCCCGCGGCCAGCGCCTCGGGCACCTGGTAGGGGTCAACGATGAAGTCCTTGCGCAGGATCGGCAGCCAAGCCGCCGACCGGGCGCGGCCCAGGTCATCCAGGCGGCCGCCAAAGCTCTCCTCTTCGGTGAGGATCGACAGGGCGGCAGCGCCCCCGCGCTGGTAGGCGCTCACCACCTCCTCCAGGCTCAAGTCCTCGCGGATCGATCCCGCCGACGGCGAGCGGCGCTTGTGCTCAGCGATGATGGCCAGACCGGGGCGACGCAGCGCCGCGGCAAACGGCCGCAGCGAACCTTCGGCGGCGCGAGTCCGGGCCGCGGCCTGCACCGTCTCGATTGGGGTCGCCGCGCGCCGCCGGGCGACGTGGGCCCGAGTCCGGGC
>JALYZQ010000057.1 GCA_030948805.1 Actinomycetota bacterium
GTGCGAACCCGGGCGGGCGGGTGCGGCGCCGGATCGCCGTGCGGACCACGGCGCGGACGGCGGGGGAACGGCTGGCGCGGGTGGGGCCGGGGACGGAGCTTGAGACCGCCGTCATCGTCGGAGGACGTCGTGTCCTCCTCGGGCTCCTGCTTGATCGCCCACCAGACGAGGTAGATCAACGCCGCCAGCGGCAGCTTGAGGGCCAGCATGAGCCAGATGAATCCCCACGTCATCGAGGGGATCGATCCTACCCCGATCGCCCCCGGTTGTCACCCGCCTGAAGTTGTACGCCGCCGACTCGCCCGCGCGCCGCACCCAACGTCAGCGCAGCCGCTCCCCGGCCGGGTCCCACAACGGCTCTGAGACCACCTCGCCGCCCACCCAGCGGCCGAAGATGTCGACCTCGACCGCCGCGCCCTCCGCGACCGCCGCAGGCAGGTAGGCGTAGGCGATCGAACGCTTGACCGCATAGCCGTAGCCGCCGGTGGTGACTCGGCCGCAGACCCCGCCGGCGATCCGCACCGGCTCATTGCCCAAGGCCACGGAGCGTGGATCCTCGAGAATCAGGCAGCGCAGCCGCCGCCGCGGCTCGGTCAGGGCGTCAGAGCCGATGAACGACTTGTCCTTGCGCACGGCGAACTCCAGGGCGGCCTCCAGCGGCGAGTCATCGGGAGTGATGTCGGTCCCCCACACGCGATAGCCCTTCTCGATCCGCAGCGCATCGATCGCCCGATAGCCGCCGGCCACCAGCCCCTGGGGCTGGCCCGCCTCCCACAGCGTCTGCCACAGTCCGGCGCCGTACTCGGCCGGGCAGTAGAGCTCCCAGCCCCGCTCGCCCGCGAAGGTGACCCGCAGCGCGCGCACCGGCACGTCCCCCACGGTCAGCTCGCGCATCGACATGTAGCCGAAGTCCAGCGGGTCGGGGGTCAGCGGCCCCAGTATGTCTGGCGCCCGCGGCCCCCAGAGAGCAAAGCACGCCCAGCGCGAGGTCACATCGGTCAGCCGCGCGGAGCCGTCGTCGGGGAGATGGCGGGCGATCCAGCTGGCGTCGTGCTGGCCGAAGGCCGTGCCGGTGACGATCTGAAACAGCTCCTCGCGCACGCGGGTGACGGTGAAGTCGCACTCGATGCCGCCGCGGCGGTTGAGCATCTGGGTATAGGTGATCCGCCCGACGTCCCGGACGACCCGGTTGTCACACAGGCGCTCGAGCAGCTCGGCGGCCCCGGGGCCTGACAGCTCGAGCTTGGCAAACGAGGACTCGTCGAACAGCCCCGCCCGTTCTCGCGTGGCCAGGGCCTCGGCCCCGATGGCGGGCGACCACAGCTTCCCCGCCCAGCCCCGCGGGCGCAGGCTCTCGTCCCCGGCGGCCGCGTTGGCCTCATACCAGTTGACGCGCTCCCAGCCGGACTTCTCGCCGAATACGGCCCCGTGCTGGCGATGCCAGGCGTAGGCGCTGGAGGTCCGCAGCGGCCGTCCGGCCTCTCGCTCGTGGCCCGGGTAGCGAATGTCGTAGTAGGTCTCATAGACCTCCCGGGCCCGGGCCAGCGTATAGCGCGGCGACGCGTATTGGCGACCGAAGCGGCGGATGTCCATCGCCCACACGTCCAGTGACGGCTCCCCGGCCAGGATCCACTCGGCCATCACCCGGCCAATCCCGCCCGCGCCGGCCAGCCCGTGGGCACAGAACCCGGCCGCCACGAACAGGCCGCGAACGTCCGTCTCACCGAGGCAGAACTCGTTGTCGGGCGTGAAGGCCTCAGGCCCGTTGATCAAGCGCGTGATCCGCAGCTCCTCCATCGCCGGCACGCGCCGGGCGGCATTGGTGGCGATCTCCTCGAAGCGGGGCCAGTCCTCTTCGAGCAGCCGACCGTTGAAGTCGGCGGGGATCCGGTCGACCTGGTGCTCGTCCAGAAACCACGGAGCGCTCGGGCGCTCGTATCCGCCCATGACCAGACCTGCCCCCTCCTCGCGGAAGTAGACCACCAGGTCGGGGTCGCGCAGGGTGGGCAGGTGCTCCCCCGGGGTGCGCTCGCGGAAGGGCTGGGTGACCAGGTACTCGTGGGCGAAGGGAACGACCGGCACCCGCACGCCGGCCAGGCGGCCCAGCTCGGCGGCGAACATGCCGCCCGCGTTGACCACCACCTCGGCTTCGATCGATCCCCATTCGGTCTGCACGCCGCGGACACAACCGCCGTCGACAGAGATCTCCTCCACACGGGTGTGGGTGAAGACCCGGCAACCTCCCTCCCGCGCCCCCTCGACCAGCGCGTAGGTCAGCTGTGAGGGATCCAGATAGCCGTCGGTGGGCAAGTAGGAGGCACAGCGCACCCCCCGAGTGGCCATCAGGGGGAACAGCGCTTGGGCCTGCTCAGGGCCGATCAGCTCCAGCGGCAGGCCGAAGGTCTTAGACCAGGCGACCTGGCGCATGACCTCCTGCTCGCGCTCCTCGCTGCAGGCCAGCCGCAGTCCACCGCACTCCACCCAGCCGCAGTCCAGACGGCGGTAGAGCTCGACCGAGTCCATCATCATCCGCGTCAGTGAGACACTGCCGCGCAACTGCCCCACGAGGCCGGCGGAGTGAAAGGTGGACCCGCTGGTCAGCTCATTGCGGTCCAGCAGGACGACGTCGCGCTCCCCGAGCTGGGCCAGGTGATCGGCAATCGTGGCCCCACCGACCCCGCCCCCGATGATCACCACCCGCGCCCGCGCGGGAAGCTCACGCGGGCGCACCACTAAATCCGTCCCTCCAGTCGCGGGTCGGCCGCGGCCTGTTCAAGGCGCGCGAAGTGGCGGCGACTGTAGTCGCCGAAGTCGAACTCGATCTCTGAGACCACCCCCTGCACGACCCCCCAAGCCGCCTCGCGGGCGTCGGACAGGATCCGCATCAGGGCCAGCGTGGCGCGGCGCTCGGGGCCGGGTGGCTCTGCGAAGTAGGCCTCGAGGAGACGGTCCTCGGCGGCCTCGTCGAACTCGTTGTTGACCGCCAGGTTGCCCAGGTCGAACATCCGATGACCCATGCCCGCGTACTCCCAGTCAACGAGCATGATCTGCCCCGCCCGCCCGTGCGGGGCCAGCAGGTTGGCCGCCAGCAGGTCATCGTGGCAGGGCACGGATTCGTACGCGGGCAGCGCTCGGTCGATCCGCTCCACCAGGCCCTGGGCCCGGGCGTACTCCGCGGGCAGCTTTCCGCCCCGCTCGCGGACCACGTCGGCGTAGCCCTCGAGCAGGTCGGGCACCCAGAAACGGTTGGGCAGGCGCAGGCCCGAGTCATGAAAGGTCCGCAGCGCGCGGGCCGCCGCCTGGGGATGGGAGCGCAGGGCGGTCGAGGAGACCGGCTCACAGTCCAGGTACTCGGTGACCAGAAAGCCCGGCCCCGAGGCGAGCACCGCCGGAGCGATGCCCAGCGCGGCGGCGGCGTCACCGGCCAGCCGCTCCGAGTCTCGGTCGATGCCCAGCAGCTCCGTCGCCGCGGCGGTCAGGCGCAGCACGCACTCGCGGTCCCCGAAGCGCAGGCGGAAGTTTCGGTTGGTGATCCCGCCGGACAGGGGCTGTGGTTCGGCGTTGGCCGGGCCGAGCTCGGGCTCCAGGAGCGCGACGATCTCCGGCACCTCGACCACGCTGGGACCCTAGCGTTTATGGGCTGGGTCCTATACCTTCAACGCGTGGAGAGGCGCGTGATCCGGGTGATGCACTGATGACACTCGACGAGCTGCGGGAGCTGGCGGACCGCGGCGAGGTCGACACCGTCCTGCTGGCGCTCACCGACATGCAGGGGCGCCTGCAGGGAAAGCGACTTACGGCGCAGTATTTCCTTGAGGAGGTCGCCGAGCACGCCGCCGAGGGGTGTAACTACCTGCTGGCCGTGGACGTGGAGATGAACCCAGTCGAGGGCTATGAGATGTCCTCCTGGGAG
>JALYZQ010000063.1 GCA_030948805.1 Actinomycetota bacterium
GGATGTCATCGTCGGTGAGCTGGCGCTCGAACGTGTCGCCGAGCACGTTGGCCAGTGACTGGGCGAAGTCCACATCCAGGGGCGTGAACTCGCGCAGCGACGTGGCATGCAGTCCCAGCACGCCGAAGGGCGCGCGGCGCCCCTCGATGACCACTGTCAGTCCGCTGCGACCGCCGCTCTGCCGCAGCACGTTGGAGCGCTGAAAGCGCTGCTCGCACTCCCAGTCGGCCACTGTCACCGGCGCGCCGGTGAGGATCGCGTAGCCGGCCTGGGAATCACGGCCGGCCGGGATCGTGTCCTGGCCGCGGCCCGTGCCATGCGAGGCCCGGACGAAGAACGCGTCCCGGTCGGGCAGGAGTTCGAGCACGGCGGCGATCTCCACGTTGAGCAAGGCGGCGGCGGCATCGACGGCCTCCTGCATCAGATCGGCGATGCTGGCTCCCTCCAGCGCGTGCTCACCGAGCCGGGCCACCGCCGCCTGCTGGGCGGCGCGGCGGGCTAGCTCAGCCTCGGCCTCCTTCTGCTCGGTGATGTCGGACATAACGCCGTGCCAGCGTCGCTCCCCGTCCTCGTCGAGCAGCAGCAGGGCATCGTCACGGACCCAGACGACGCTCCCGTCACGGTGGCGGAGGCGATACTCCGCCGCTCCCGTCGGAGTCTGCCCATCGGCGGTCCGGTTCTCGCCGTCGAGCACCCGGGAGCGATCGTCGGGATGCAGGCGCTGAGCCCACAGGGTCGGATCCGCGCACCATTCCTCGGGCGAGAAGCCCAGGATGGACTCGATCTGGGGACTCACGTACTGCCAGGCCCCGAACTCCCCCGCGTCAGCGGTGTAGAGGATCGCGGGTACGCGTTGCAGGAGCCCGCGCTGGTAAGCCGCCGAGGGGGTGGTGGGCAGAACAGACGTGGTCCGTGGTCGCGCGCGCGCGCCACCCAGATTGGCTGACCGACTCGACATGTCTGAGGATGCCTATCGGCGGTGCAACCGCACCTCCGGTGCGTAAAAACCACTGAACCATTCAGTTTTCGAGCCCGTGGCTAGCCGCTGAGGGCGGCGAACCGGGTCAAAGGGCCCTCCGCGACCTCGGCAACGTCCCCGCGTGCGACCAGCAGGTCCATGTGCCCGAGAACTTCGGAGATGGTCAGGTAAGCCTGGGTGACGGCCGCATTGCTCCACATCTGTACGGCCATCTCATAGGCCGTCAGAGGGTCGGGGCTGAGCATCCGCAGAAGCTTGTCGGCGCGGCGCTCGTGCATGCGCAGGCGCTCGTCGATCAGGGCCACGTGATCGGTGAACGGGTCGCCATGACCGGGCAGGACGAGCTCGATCGGCAGCTCACGGGTGGCCCGCATGGAGTCGATGTAGCGCCGGAGGGCCTGCGGGCGGCCCGGCGGCGCGCCGGGATCCAGGGGCCGGCTGATCAGCGGGTTGGAGGAGATGTGAGGCAGGAGATGGTCCCCGGCCAGGGCCAGGCCGCGCTCGCGGTCCCAGAGCACGGTGTCAGACGGGCTGTGACCCGGCCGGTACAAGACGCGCAGCGTGCGGCCGCCGAGCTCGAGATCCTCGCCGTCGCGCAGGGGTCGAGTCACCTGCCCGCTGGAGCCGAAGGCGCGAAACGAGGCGCCAACCGAGCTGAGCGCACTGATCACGTCGGCCGGAACCCCGTGCTGGGCCATGATCGCGCTGGCAAAGTCATCGTCGGCCCTGGCGTTGGCCTTGAAGTGCTCGAGGTAGGAGGCCAGCAGGTCTAAAGCGGCCACCTCGGCGCCCGAGCGGCGCGCCAGGATCTCCAGCAGGCCGAGATGGTCCATGTGCTGGTGGGTGATGACGATCAGCTCGAGCTCCTCGATCGAGTGACCCAGGGCGCGCAGGCCGCGCTCGAGCTCGTCCAGCGCCTTGCCCGAGTTGGGTCCCGTGTCCACAAGGGTCAGGGGCTGATCCTCGATCAGGTAGCAGTTGACCCGCCCGACCAGGAAGGGCGTCGGAAGGGCCAGACGATGGATACCGGCCTGTTCAGCACGCCCGAGCCACCGCTGGGCTTCAGCGGTGGGCGGTGAGGCCGGGCTCACGAGCGGATCACGCTCAGGACCTCGTCGCGCTTGGCCTCCATGTGCTCGGGCGAGCGCAGCGACTCCAGGCACAGGCGCAGCAGTGGCTCGGTGTTGGAGGGTCGTACGTTGAAATGCCAGTCCTCGTAGTCCAACGAGATGCCGTCTAGCCGGTCCTGGCGGGCGTCGGCGTAGCGCTCGGCCAGCTCCTCGATCTTGCCCTGCGGATCGGAGACCTCGTTGTTGATCTCTCCAGAGATGAAGTAGCGCGACCGATAGGGCGCCAGCAGCTCTGACATCTTGACCCCCCGCCGCGAGAGCAGCTCGAGGATCAACAGCGCCGGGATTGTCCCCGAGTCCGCGCAGTAGAAGTCGCGAAAGTAGTAGTGGCCGGATACCTCGCCGCCGAAGGCTGCGTCCTCCGCCCGCATCCGCGTCTTGAAGAAGGCGTGACCAACCCGGTTGACCAGGGCCTCGCCGCCGGCCTGATGGGCCATGTCAGCCACGGCGCGGCTGGCTCGCACGTCGTAGAGGACGGTCGCCCCAGGCTCCTTCTCCAGCATCGATTCTGTCATCAGCGCGGTCAGGAAGTCCCCGTCCACGAACGCCCCCTGCTCATCGATGAAGAAGCAGCGGTCGGCGTCGCCGTCCCAGGCGATGCCCAGATCGGCTCCCCGGCGCTTGACCTCGGCCATGATGAACTCACGGTTCTCGGGCAGCATCGGGTTGGGCTCATGATCGGGGAACTCCCCATCGGGCTCCCAGTAGGCCGGCACGAGCTCCAGCCCCAGGCGACTGAGCAGCGGTCCGACCATTGGCCCGGCCATCCCGTTACCTCCGTCCACGACGACCTTCAGGGGCTTGATCGCACCGACCTCGATGAAGGCCAGCGCCGCCGCCCCGAACTCCTCGGCGATGTCCACCTCCTGCACCGACCCGCCACCGGGGGACTCGCCCAGCCCGGCCTCGATGCGATCACGGACGTCGCCGATGCCGCTGTCGCCCGACAGCGCCAAGGCGCCTCGGGAGACGAGCTTGGCTCCGGTGTAGGCCTTGGGATTGTGGGAGGCCGTGCACATCAGACCCCCGTCCAGCTGTCGTGAGCCGACCAGGAAGTAGAGCATCTCGGTACCGACCTGTCCGGCGTCGAGCACCGTTGCCCCCTCGGCCGTCATCCCCTCCCGGTAGGCGCGGGCCAGCTCCGGTGCGGTGAGGCGCATGTCGCGTCCCAGTCCCAGCCGCAGCTGTGCAGTCGGCTTGTCCTCCAGCGCCCCGATCACTGCAGCGAACGCGCGACCGATGCTTCGGGCGACATCGGCGTCGATCTGCTCGCCGTACAGCCCCCGGATGTCATAGGCCTTGAAGATGGTGGGATCGATCGCTGAGCCCATGAGCCTGATCATGCCGGATAATCCGCCGCCGTGAGACCCAGTGGCCCGGTGCGCGACACGCCCGTCGTGATCCTCTGCGGCGGGCGCGGCACCCGACTCCAGGAGCACACGCGATCCATCCCCAAGCCGATGGTGGAGATCGGCGGCCACCCCATCCTGTGGCACGTGCTGCAGATCTTCATGGCCCAGCGGTTCCGCCGCTTTCTTCTGCTCACCGGCTACCGCGGGGAACAGATCGAGCGCTTCGTGGCCCGGCAGACCTGGCCGCCCGGCGCGGACATTCGCTGCCTGGACACCGGCGAGCAGACGCCGACCGGCGGCCGAGTGCAGCGGATCGCTCCGGAGCTCGCCGGGCGGCAGTTCTGCCTCACCTATGCCGACGGCGTAGCCGACATCGACCTCGACGCGTTGCTGGCTTTTCACGCCGCTCATGCCGCTCAGGGCGCTCAGGCGACGATGACCGTGGTGCGGCCCGAGCTCCAGTTCGGCGTGGCCGAGCTGGGGGAGGACGGAGTGGTGCGGGGGTTTGCCGAAAAGCCCCGCAGCGAGCATTGGATCAACGGCGGCTTCTTCTGCCTGGGTCCCGGCGTGCTCGAGCTGCTGGGCCCCGAGTCCGTGCTGGAGCGCGAGCCGTTGGCGCACCTGGCCGCCAGCGGCGGTCTACGTGCCTTCCGCCATGAGGGCTTCTGGGATTGCATGGATACGTACAAGGACGCGGTGACCCTCGGCGACCTGTGGGCGAGCGGAAAGGCGCCATGGAAGCTGTGGAGCTGAGCGGCCGCCGCGCCCTGGTCACCGGAGCCCACGGGCTGCTCGGGGCATGGCTGGTCGCCGCGTTGCTCGAGCGAGCGGTGCGCGTGGTGGTCGTGCGCCGGGATGAGCCGGTCGGCTCGGCTCTGGAGCTGCTGGGGCTTGACGGCCACGTGGACACCGTCACCGGGGACATCTGCACGCCGGGTCTGATTGAGCGCGCCCTGGCCGAGTATGAGGTCGACAGCGTGTTCCACCTCGCCGCCCAGACCCTTGTGCCAACGGCCAACCGGGCGCCGCTCTCGACCTTTGAGACCAACATCCGCGGGACCTGGCTGCTGCTGGAGGCCTGCCGGATGCACGGGGCTCACAGCGTTGTCGTGGCCTCCTCGGACAAGGCCTACGGAGCCCAGGCCCAGCTGCCCTACCGCGAGGATCAGCCGTTGGCTCCGCGGTACCCATACGACGTCTCCAAGGCCGCCGCCGACCTGCTCACGCGCTCCTACTGGCACACGTTCGCTCTGCCGGTGGCCGTGACCCGGTTTGCCAACCTGTACGGGGGCGGGGACCTCAACCGCTCGCGCCTGGTGCCCGAGGCGGTCGCCGCGGCGCTCGCGGGACGGGCGCCGGTGATCCGCTCAGACGGATCCCCCGAGCGTGACTTTCTCTACGTGGAGGATGCGGCGGCGGCCTACGTGGCCCTGTGGCAAGCCCTGCTGGCCGGACGGGGTCGGGGCGAGGCCTTCAACGCCGGCGGCGGCCGCCCCCACCGGGTGGGTGACGTGGTGGCCCTGATCTGCCGGCTGGCGGGCTCGACCGTCGCCCCGGAGATACGCGGGGTCGGCGTGCCCGCGGGAGAGATCGACTGCCAGTGGGTTGACGCCACCAAGCTGCGTGAGCTGACCGGTTGGAGCCCGTCGGTGGAGCTGCCCGACGGCCTTGAGCGGACGATCGACTGGTATCGCCGGCACCCCAGTGCCCTCCTATAGTTTCCGGCATGTCCGGTCATTCCAAATGGCATTCGATCAAGCACAAGAAGGCGAT
>JALYZQ010000085.1 GCA_030948805.1 Actinomycetota bacterium
CGTCCACCCTCATCGCCGCTGACATCACGACCCTCGACGGCGTTCCCTGCACGACGGTCGCCCGCACGATCTTCGATCTGACCGCCGTCCTCCCCGACCGGGGCGTGGAGCGGGCGCTCGAGCAGGCTCAGGTCCTGGAGCTCCTCGACGCGCGGGCCCTCCAGGCCCAGATCGGTCGCCACCCCACCAGCACCGGCGCCGCCCGTCTAAGCGCGCTGACCCAACACCTGGGCGCCCCCACCGAGAGCGAGCTCGAGGAGCGCCTCGTGGTCCTGTGCCGTCGCGCCGGCCTCCCCGAGCCCGAGCGTCAGGTCTACATCGACCCAGGTGACGGCGGGCCCATGATCCGGGCCGACTTCGTCTGGCGCGAGCAGCGCCTGATCGTCGAGACCGACGGCGCGCGCTACCACGACACGCGCCGCGCCTTCCACGCCGATCGCCGACGCGACCAGCGCCTGATCCGCGCTGGTTGGCGTGTGATTCGGATCACCTGGCGCCAGCTGATCACCGCGCCAGAGGAAGTCGCGGCGCTGCTGGCCGACCTCCTCAGGCCGTCGCTAGAGCTGAGCTGACCGCAGCCTCGAGTCGATCACGCGACATCAGCCGCTGACGGCGACCCAACGCGTGGGCCACGGCGAACGCCGTGCGCTTGCGAAAGCAGGGCATCTGACCGGCCAGCCGTCCCGTCTCCTTGATCAGCGAGGTCATCGCCACGCCCTCCAGCCCGCAGGGCACGATCCAGCTGAACGGCTGCAGGTCGTTCTCCACGTTGACCGCGAACCCGTGCGTGGTCACGCCGCGAGCCACGTGAACCCCGATCGAGGCGATCTTGCGCTCGCCGACCCAGACGCCGGTGTAGTCGGGCCCGTCGTCGTAGCGCGAGTGGGCGCCGGTAACGCCCTCGTCCTCCAGGACCGCCACCAATCCTCGCTCCAGCGTGCGGACGTGCTCGACCACGTCGTCCACGCGCACGATCGGATAGCCGACCAGCTGGCCGGGGCCGTGGTAGGTGACCTTGCCGCCGCGGTCGGTCTCCACGACCTCGATGCCCTGCATCCCATACCAGTCCTCGCCCATCGGCAGCTCACCCGGACCCGAGCGCCGTCCGCGCGTGTAGACCGGCCAGTGCTCGAGCAACAGCATCACGTCGGGCACCGCGTCGGCCTGTCGGGCCGCACGCACGCGTTCTTGCAATGCGAGGGCCTCCCGATACTCCGTCGTGCCCAGCTGGCAGACCCAGAGCTCGTCCATGACTATGAGCCTACGCCCTCCAGGGCCCGCTTCACGCTGGCCAGGAATCGTGCCGACAGCGCCCCGTCGAGCGCCCGGTGATCCCAGCTCAGCCCGAGGATGGTCATCGGACGGATGGCGATCGAGTCATTGCCCTCGGCATCGGTCACCACCACCGGTCGCTTGACCACGGCCTCGAAGTCGAGGATCCCCACCTGCGGCTGGTTGATGATCGGCGTGGCCATGATCGACCCGTACTGACCGGGATTGGTGATCGTGAACGTGCCACCCCGGACCTCGTCGGCGCTCAGCTCGCCCGCCCGCGCACGCCCCGCCAGGTCGCGGATGCGGGCTGCCAGTCCCTCCTCGGAGAGCTCATGGGCGCCATGGACTACGGGCACGATCAGCCCGTCCTCGCCCAGGGACACGGCGATTCCCAGGTTGACCTCATCGACCTGGGTGTAGCGCTCGCCCTCCAGCCAGGCATTCAGCGCCGGGTGCTCACGAAGCGCCGTGATCGTGGCCCGGGCCACGAAGGCCAGCGCGGTCACCCCGAGCCGGACCCGAGCGGCCTGCACCCGGCCCATGTCGACCTCAATCCAGGTCGTGCACGTGGCCGCGGTGTCGAGCGAGCGCTTCATGTGGGCGCCGATCTGCCGGCGCATGCGCGACAGCCCGTCGCCAGCCACCGCCGCAGCGGCCGCAGCGGCCGGGGGATCGGGCCGGTATGGACTCTCGATGTGCAGCGGCGCCTCCGCGGCCCCAGACCCGTTGACCAGGGCCAGCACGTCCTGCTTGCGCACCCGGCCACCCCGACCCGTTCCGGCCACGGAGTCCAGGTTGATCGAGTGCTCGGCGGCGATCCGCTGCACCACGGGGGAGTAGCGACGACCCGGGGCGTCGGGAGCGATGGGCTCGCTGGGCGCCGCCGAGGCGACAGGCGCGGGCTCGCCCACAGCATCCGAGGCCACAGGCCCGGGCTCGCCCGCCGCGGCATCCACCGACTCACCGTCCCCGCCCGCGTCGATGCGCGCCAGCACGACCCCGACCTCGACGGTCTGATCCACCCCGACCAGGATCTCGGCCACCACCCCGGCCACCGGCGCCGGCACCTCGGTGTCGATCTTGTCAGTCGAGATCTCGCACACCGTCTGCTCGGCGGTCACCGCGTCCCCGACTGCGACCCGCCAGGCCACGACCGTGCCCTCGGCCACCGACACCCCCATCTGGGGCATCGTCACGTCAACCAAATTCTCAGTACGCAAGGAGCTCACGGCACGCCTCCTTGACTCGCTCGACGCCCGGCAGAACCGCCGCCTCCAGGGGAGGGGAAAACGGGATCGGCACGTCGGGAGTGGCCACCCGCACCACCGGCCCGTCCAGATCCTCGAACCCCCTCTCGGCGATCAACGCAGCCACCTGCGCGCCGGCGGCGCAGGTCATGTTGGCCTCGTCGACGATCACGACCTTCGAACAGCGCGCCACCGAGTCCAGGATCGCGCTCTCGTCCAGCGGGACCAGGGACCTCAGGTCAAGCACCTCGACCGACGCCCCGTCCAGGTCCTCGGTGGCCTCCAGGGCCACGCCGACCATCGCCCCGTAGGCGATCACTACCAGTTCCGAGCCGGCCCGCGCGACGCGGGCCGTGAACGGAGTCTCGAACACCCCGTCGGGCACGTCGCCCTTGACCCGCCGGTACAGGTGCTTGTGCTCCATGAAGCAGACCGGGTTGGGGTCGCGGATGGCGGCGTGCAGGAGTCCCTTGGCGTCCTGCGCGGTCGAGGGCGCCACGACCTTTATCCCCGGCGTGTGCATGAACAGCGCCTCGGGATTCTGGGAGTGAAAGGGTCCGCCGGAGAACCCACCGCCGGAGGGCAGCCGCACAACCAGGGGCACAGCCAGCCCCTGGCGGTAGTGCATCTTGCCGGCCACGTTGACCAGCTGATCAAAGCCGCAGGAGATGAAGTCGGCGAACTGCATCTCACACACCGGTCGCATACCGACCACGGCCGCGCCGACCGCGCAGCCGATGATGGCCGACTCGGCCAGCGGCGTGTCCATCACCCGGTCGGCGCCGAACTCGGCCGAGAATCCGTCGGTGACCTTGAACGCCCCGCCGAACACCCCGATGTCCTCGCCCATGACCAGCACGCGCTCGTCGGCACGAAGCTCATCGCGCAGGGCGGAGGAGATGGCTTGCAGGTAGGTCATGGTCGCCATCAGGCATCGCCCCCGGAGAACCCGCTCCATGGCGCCTGCCCGTCGCCCAGCGGCTCGGCCTCGCCGGAGCAGAACACGCCCTCCAGGACGTCGCTGACCGGCGGCATCGGGCCGGCCAGCGCCTCGACCGCCGCGGCGTCGATCTCCTCTGACACCGTCGCTCGCACGGCGTCCACGTCCACCC
>JALYZQ010000095.1 GCA_030948805.1 Actinomycetota bacterium
CGTTAAGCCCCACCTTGCCACAATCAACCTATGCCGACTCCATCCCGTCGCTCGCCGTCGCGTGACCGCCCGGACTCGCCGGCCGGTCGCTCCCCCGGCTGGCGGGTGACGCCGGCCCCGGACGGCAGGGGCGCCGAGAAGGGCGGCAAGCCCCCGTCGTCTCCGCGATCGCGCTGGTGGCTCGTCCCGGTGCTGCTGGGCCTGCTGGCCGTGAACCTGTGGGTCACCAACCAGGCCCTGCAGCCCAATCAGCCGGTTCGCATTCCCTACAGCCCGAACTTCCTCAACCAGGTCACCCACGGCAACGTGAAGTCGATCTCCTCCACCGGAGACGCCATCCAGGGCACGTTCCGGGCCGCACTGCGCTACCCGTCCGGCACCCCCAGCGCCACGCCGACGACCAACTTCGCCACCCAGGTGCCGTCGTTTGCCAACAACCAGGCCCTGTCGACCCTCCTCCAGGGCCACAACGTCACGATCGACGCCCAAGTCCCTCACCCAGGGCCTTCCCTGCTGCAGAGCGTGCTCTACGGCTTCGGGCCCACGCTGCTCCTGATCGGGCTCTTCGTGCTCGTGGCCCGGCGTGCCTCGGGCGGAGGTGGCGCCGGCGGGCTGATGTCCTTCGGCCGCTCGCGCGCCCGTCGTGTCGAGGCCTCCGATCAGCACATCACGTTCGAGGACGTCGCCGGCATCGACGAGGCCAAGGAGGAGCTGACCGAGATCGTCGACTTCCTCAAAACGCCGGACAAGTACCTCAAGCTGGGCGCGCGGATTCCCCGCGGAGTCCTGCTCTCCGGGTTCCCGGGCACCGGCAAGACGCTGCTCGCCCGCGCCGTGGCGGGGGAAGCCGGGGTGCCGTTCTTTCAGATGTCGGCGTCGGAGTTCGTGGAGATGATCGTCGGCGTCGGCGCCTCGCGTGTGCGTGACCTGTTCGCGCAAGCCAAGCAGGCCGCCCCGGCGATCATCTTCATCGACGAGCTCGACGCCGTGGGACGCTCGCGGGCCGGGGGCGGTCCGAATGTCTCCGGAGGCCACGACGAACGTGAGCAGACGCTCAATCAGATCCTCACCGAGATGGACGGCTTTGACCCGCGCACCAGCGTGATCGTGCTCGGCGCCACCAACCGGCCCGAGGTCCTTGACCCGGCGCTGCTGCGACCGGGGCGGTTTGATCGCCGGGTGGTCGTCTCGCCACCTGACCGGCCCGGCCGCGAGGCCATCCTGCGCGTCCACACGCGCTCGGTCCCGCTGGGCCCCGACGTCGATCTGGGCGCGATCGCCGCCTCCACTCCGGGCATGGTCGGCGCCGACCTGGCCAACGTGGCCAACGAGGCGGCGCTGCTGGCGGCCAAGCGCAGTCACGACAGCGTGGCCCGCGAGGATCTCTCCGACGCCCTGGAGCGGATCGTCCTCGGCGCCGCGCGCAAGGTCATGCTCTCCTACGATGACCGCCGCCGCACGGCCTACCACGAGGCCGGTCACGCGATCATGGGCATGCTCACCCCCGGGGCCGATCCGGTCCGCAAGGTCTCGATCATCCCTCGGGGGCAGGCTCTGGGCGTCACCTTCTCAGCCCCCGACGCCGATCGCTTCAACTTCGACGAACGCCACCTGGTGGCCCAGATCAAGGTCGCCCTGGGGGGCCGGGCGGCCGAGGAGCTGGTCTTCGGAGACCTGACCACGGGAGCCGAGTCAGACATCCAGCAGCTGACGCGGATCGCGCGGCACATGGTCGGACGCTGGGGCATGAGCCCGGCCATCGGGCCGATCGCCGTATTGCCCGCCGATGGTATGGGCCCGCTGCTGCCCGGGGTCAGTGAGACCTCGGAGCAGACCCAGCAGGTCGTCGACGAGGAGGTCCGCCGGATCGTCGAACTGGCCCACAACGAGGCCTCGGAGACGCTCGCCACCCACCGCCACAGCCTCGACTCGCTGGTCTCGGCGCTGCTCGAGCAGGAGACGCTGGATGAGGCCGACGCCTACGCGGCCGCGGGACTGTCGCGCAACCCCGCCGCCCAGCCTGAGGAAGCCCCGCCGGTCGTTCCCTGACCGTCAGTCCCCGAGCCGGGTCATCCGGGCCAGGGCCTCGTGACACTCGATCACGCGCTGCTTGACCCGGTCACCGTCGGTCCGATCGTGCACCAGATCCCAGGTCCGGTCGGCGATCTCACGCGCGTTCTCAGGCGTGGCGCTCTCCCACAGCCGGTCCACCAGCTTGAGCTCGAAGCTCTGGATCTGGTCGGCGGGATCACCGGGCTCCATACGGGGAAGCGGCTCGCCCGTCGTCTCCTTCCACATCCCGGTCGCTACCAGCAGTCGATTGCGAAGCTGAATCTGGTCCATCCGCGGCCCTCATCCTAGTGACACCGGGGAGACCGCTAGCCACGCGGGAGCTCCTGCTGAGCGCTGAGTAGCGGCGCGAACGGATCCCCGTCGGCCGCCACCCGGCTCAATACCTGATCTGTGTCAAAGGTCAAAACGTCGGAGTCGCGCTGATCGTGGCAGGCCTGCACCTCTGACCAGCTGACCGGGGCCGATACCGTGGGGCGCTCCAGCGCCCGCACCGAATAGACGGTGACGGTGGTCTTGTGGTCGTCGTTCTGGCTCCAGTCGACCAGGATCTTGCCCGCCCGCAGGCGCTTGGTCATGCGCGACACGACGAGCTTGGGCAGGCGCTGCTCGAGCAGCTCGGCCACTTGGCGCGCGAAGGGCTTGGTCTGCTCATAGCTGGCCGGACCGTTGAGCGGCACGTAGACCTGCAGGCCCTTGGAGCCCGAGGTCTTGGCCATGCTCTCCAACCCGAGCTGCGAGAACAGGCCGCGCAGGACCAGTCCGACCTCACAGCACTCGACGATCCCGGCCGGCGCGCCGGGATCGAGATCGAAGACGAGCATCGTCGGACGCTGCGGCGCATGCGCCAAGGCCAACGAGGTGTGCAGCTCGATGTCGGCCAGATTGGCCAGCCAGACCAGCGTGGCCCGGTCCTGGGCCAGTGTGTAGTTGACGCCGCCGATGCGCGCCGTCTGCACCCAGTCAGGACGATGCGACGGCGACTGCTTCTCGTAGAAGAACTGCCCTCCCACGCCGTTGGGGTAGCGCTTGAGGGTCAGCGGCCGGTCGCGCAGGTGCGGCAGGACGGCGGCGGCCACGCGCGCGTAATAGGCGATCAGGTCTCCCTTGGTGAAGCCGGCCTCGGGGAACAGGACCTTGTCCCAGTTGGAGATCTTCAGCCCGCGGCCGTCCAGCTTCACCGCCAGGGCGCCGTCGGGGAGGGCTCGCACTTCTTCAAACAGCGCCTCGGGCGTGGCCGGATCGGCGCCGGCTTGGTCGCGGGCGTCCTCGCGCCTGACCGCAGCCGCCGGCTTGTCGTCGCGCAACCCCTTGAACGACGGCGCCCGCATCATCCCCTCCCCGGTCCACTCGCGAAACTCGATCTCCGCCACTTGCTCGGGAGTCACGAAGACGGCGTTCCGGGGCAGCTTGGGCGGCGGTTCGAACGGGCTGTCTCGGCGCTCCAGCGGCGCCAGGACCGCGCCCAGCTCATCCAGCCCGCGGTCGGTGAAGCCGGTCCCCACCCGTCCGGCGAAGCGCAGCCGCCCGTCGCTCTCGCGATAGCCCATCAGCAGGGCCCCGATCCGTTCCCGGCGCCGACCCTCGCCCGGCAGCCAGCCCCCGATGACCAGCTCCTGGCGCTGGGTGTGCTTGATCTTCAGCCACGCGCCGGTGCGCCGGCCCGATTCATAACGGGAGTCAAGCCGCTTGGCCACGATTCCCTCCAGCCCCTGGGCGGCGGTCGCCTTCAGGAGCTCGCGCCCCTGACCGGCGTGGACGGCCGGCACTCGCCAGGCCGGACCGCCCAGGCCAAGCGCCTCCAGTCGCTCTCGCCGCTCCACGTACGGGCGGCCCATCAGGTCGTGTCCGTCCAGATAAAGGAGGTCGAAGATCGCGTACACCACGGGGTTGCTGGCCGCCAGCCGGCGCACCGCGCTGGGTGCGGTGACGTGCATGCGGCGCTGGAGACGCTCGAAGCTGGGCCGTCCGGCCTCGTCGAAGGTGACCAGCTCGCCGTCGAGCACCGCCTCACGCATGCCCAGGTCACGCAGGAGGCCGCGAACCTCCGGGTAGCCGTCGGTGATCTCGCGCAGGTTGCGACTCTGGAGTCGCAACCGCCCCGGCTGGGCATAGGCGATCGCCCGAACGCCGTCCCACTTGACTTCGAACGACCAGTCGCGCTGGCCCCGGGGCATCTCTCCGGCTACGGCCAGCATGGGCACGATCCTCTCGGGCACCGGCACCCGCTCGGCGTCGGCTGGCGGATCCATGCGATGGATCATCCAATCCTTCTCGGAGTCCTGACCGCGGCTGATCGGAAACAACCCGTAGCGGCCGCTGAGGCGCTCGCCGTGGAAGGTGACCTCCACCTTCTCGTCTGACCACTTGTGGGTCTCATAGGTTCCGCGATCCCAGATCAGCATGCGGCCGGCGCCGTACTCGCCGGCGGGTATCTCCCCTTCGAAATCCAGGTACTGGAGTGGGTGATCCTCGGTGTGAACGGCGAGACGGTTCTCGGCCGGGTCGGGCGGGATGCCGTTGGGAATTGCCCATGAGGCCAGCGCGCCCTCATGCTCGAGGCGCAGATCCCAGTGCAGACGGGTGGCGTGGTGCTCCTGGACCACGAAGCGGGGGGCCGGTGTCCCGGCCTGGGTCGCGCCGTCGTCGCCGGCCGGCTCCGTGGTGTTGGAGAAATCCCGCTTGGAGCGGTAGGAGCGAAGCTTCTCAGGCGCCACGGCTCCTGATGATGGCCGAAGATGTGGGCGTGCGCATCGTCACCTGGAACGTCAACTCACTGCGCGTCCGGCTGCCCCGCGTGCTCGAGCTGTTGGCGCAGCACTGCCCCGACGTGGTCTGTCTGCAGGAGACCAAGTGCGCCCCCGACGCCTTTCCCGCAACGGAGTTGGCCGCGGCCGGCTATGAGTCCGTGCACAACTCAGCCGGCCGGTGGGCCGGAGTTGCCGTCCTGGCCCGCACCGGGCTCGGCCTGGCCGATCCCGCGCTCGGCTTGCCGGGTGACGCGGTGGCCGGCGAGGCCCGGTGGTGTGAGGCCAGCGTGGACGGGATCCGCTTGGCCACCGTGTACGTCCCCAACGGCCGCAGCCTGGACAGCCCCGAGTATCCACGTAAGCTGGCCTTTCTGGACGCGATGGCGGCGCGCGCCCGAGAGCTCGGTCCGCGGCGGCTGATCGTCGCCGGGGACATGAACATCGCCCCCGCCGATCAGGACGTATATGAGCCGGCGGCGTTCGTGGGCGGCACGCACGTCAGCGCCCCAGAGCGCGAACGGTTAGACGAGCTCCTCAGCCTGGGCCTAGTCGACGCCTACCGCCAGCTGCACCCCGACGAGGTCCAGTACACGTGGTGGGACTACCGCGCGGGACACTTCCACAAGGGCATGGGCCTGCGCATCGACCTTCTGCTGGTCGGCTCCGAGCTCGCCTCTGGCCTGCGCAGCTGCGGGATCGACCGCGACTATCGCAAGGGCCCCAAGCCGTCTGATCATGCCCCGCTCCTGCTCGACCTGGAGTAAGTGGGCTTCTTCAGCAACATTTACGCGCGCGCGACATCATCTCTGACATGGCGCACGTACTCGTAGTCGACGATGAACCGGCCGTGCGGCGGGCCTTGGAACGCGCTCTGCGGCTCGACAACCACGACGTCAGCCTGGCCGAGGACGGCGAGCAGGCGCTCGACGCGCTGGCCGGCGGACCGGCCGACGCGGTGATCCTGGACATCCTGATGCCCAAGCTCGACGGGCTGGAGGTCTGCCGCCGCCTGCGCCAGGC
>JALYZQ010000110.1 GCA_030948805.1 Actinomycetota bacterium
GCCTGGCCGGCGGCTCCGTAGCTGACCCCACCGGTGACGCCTTCTACTCCGCCAACGGCAGCCGCACGCCGGCCGGGGCCAACCTCGATCTCACCGGCGCCTCGCTGGCCAACGGCACCGGCAACACGCTGATCGCCCGGATCAAGGTGCGTAGCCTGTCCAGCCTCGCCGTGCCCAGCTCGGCGGGCGGCCCCGATGGCAGCTGGCTGATCCGGTGGACGGTGGTCAAGCCGGGGACAACCGGCAACGGCGCCATCTACTACGCCGGCATGGACAACAACGCCGGCACCGGAGGGTCGGGTCAGCGGAGCTTCTTCGCCGGCAGCACGGCGGGCATCCCGCCGGCCAACTCGGCCGAGCACACCAAGTACCTGACCTACCCCCAGACCCACACGCTGAGCTCGTCGCAGGCCTCCTACAGCCCCCAGACCGGGGTGATCACGCTTCGCGTGCCGCGCTCAGACGTAGGCAACCCGCGCAACGGGACGCGGCTCTACAGCGGGACGGGCTTCAGCGCCAGCTCTGTGGCGCCCGAGTCCTCGACCACGCTGTTCAACCTGACCGACGCGACCACCCCGTTCGAGCTCGTCGTCGGCGCGCCAGGGACCGGTGCCGGCAGCGGTCCCGGCGGACCCGGCACCCGCGGCGGCTCGGGCACCTGCCCCAAGGCCACGGGCAAGCTCTCAGGCCGCCGGCTCGGGCCCCTGAGCCTCGGCATAAAGCGCGCCACCGCTCGCCATCGGCTCCGGCGCTTCTCGACTCACCATCGGCGCTACATGGACTTCTTCTGCCTCAAGCGTCAGGGCATCCGCGCCGGCTACGCCTCGCCGGCCCTGCTGCACCATCTCTCGCGCAAGCAGCGCCGTGCGGCGAAGGGTCGCGTCGTGCTCTTGCTCACGGCCAACCGTCACTACGCCCTGCGTGGCGTGCGCCCCGGCACCAAGCTCAAGAAGGTGGCCCACCGGCTTCACGTCGGGCGCCGCTATCACGTGGGCAAGAACTTCTGGTACCTGACGCGCAACGGCTCAAGCCGCGGCTTGCTCAAGGTCCGCCACGGCGTGATCCAGGAGATCGGGGTGGCTGACAAGCGCCTGACGGCCAGCGTGGGCGCTGACCGCAGGTTCCTGCGCACCTTCGGGTTCTAGACGCCCAAGCCCGTCTGGCCGGCCGCCCAGCGCTCGATCAGGTAGCGCGCGATCGAGACTGGGCCCGGCGGCTGAAAGCTGGGGTTGTCCCCGATGAGCGCCTGCCTCACCTCGTCGCCGGTCAACCAGCGCACCTCTTCCAGCTCGCCGTCGCGCGGGCGGGGCTGGCCATCCTCGGCGCGGGCGTGGAAGCCCAGCATCAGCGACGCGGGAAACGGCCACGGCTGAGAGGTCACGAACACCGGGTCGTGAGCCCGGATGCCCGACTCCTCCTGCACCTCGCGGATCACTGCCTCTTCGGCCGACTCGCCCGGGGACACAAATCCAGCCAGCACCGAGAGCCGGCCCGCCGGCCACCCGTGGCGGCGGCCAAGCAGCAGGCGACCGTCGTGCTCGACGGTCATGATCACGACGGGGTCGGTGCGGGGAAAGTGGTTGCGCTGACAGCGGGGGCAGTGGCGAGAGTAACCGGCCTCGGCGACCACCGTGGCTGCCCCGCAGTTGGCGCAGAAGCCATGCCGACGGTGCCAGTTGAGCAGCGCGACCAGATAGGCCGCCAGTCCCGCCTCTTCGTGGGCCAGCATGGAGCCGGCGTCGCGCAGAGACACAACGCGTCCCCCGGTTGCGTGCTCGGGGTCCGTTGACGCCTCCACACGGTCTAGGTCGTGGGCGAACAACGCGGCTCCCCCTTCGAGCCCGAGCAGGATTGGCTCCTGACCGTTGGCGGCGACACGGTCGCTGCGCAGCAGCTTCGGTTTGGGCTGCTCGCTGACCAGCACCCCGTGGGCACCTGCCGACACGGCCCGGGCGCTGGCCTCGTCGAGCCGCGCGCGGACCCATGCCGGATCCTTGCGCTGGGCACCGGCGCGGTCCAGCGCCAGGCCCGTGAACGGGCGCCCGGCGGAGGTCGGGTCAACGGGCGACATGACCGCCCTAAGGCTACGAACCTCCTACACGTGGCCTGAGGACTTTCGCGGGAAGGTCTGGCCAGCCCTCGGCGTCAATGCAGAAAAGGCTCTGCCCGGTGATGGGCACAGCACACCAACCCTTGAGGTGATCCATGAAGCGCGTTTCGATCATTCTGGCCACGGCGGCCGCCCTGGTCCCGGCGGCCATCTCCCAGGGGGCCAGCGCGCCCCGGCCGACGCGGGTGAAGGTCGCCCACAGGGCCGTGGGATCGATCCTCGTCACCCGCGGCGGGTTCACCCTCTATGTGTTCACCCGGGACGGACGCAACCGTGACCGCTGCCGCGGACTCAGCGGCTGTCCGGGAATCTGGCCGGCGTTGAAGACCCGGGTACGGCCCGTGGCCGGCCACGGGGTGAGGTCGAAACTGCTGTCGACGATCAAGCTCGGCGGCGCTCGCCAGGTCACCTACGCCGGTCACCCGCTCTACATGTACGTGGGCGACTCAGGACCCGGAGACACCTCATACGTCGGCGCCTCCCAGTTCGGCGGGCACTGGTACGCGATCAACGCCGCCGGCCGGGTCGTCAAATAGGTCTGAAACCCTAGAGAGGTCAACATGACCGAGCCGACTGCGCCATCCAGCGACCGCCTCCACGCCCTTCACGACGCGGGCGTCTCGATCTGGTTGGACACACTGTCTCGGCCGCTGCTTCGGGGGGGCGAGTTTGGCTCGCTGATCGACGATCAACGGGTTACCGGCGCCACCACGAACCCGACGATCTTCGCGGCCGCAATCCAAGGGTCAGATCTGTATGACGGGCAGCTCCACCGGCTGGCTTCGGCCGGTCAGGGGGATCCCCGGCGGCTGTTCTTCTCACTGGCGCTCGAAGATGTCAGACAGGCCGCTCGACTCCTAAGGCCCGAGTACGAGC
>JALYZQ010000131.1 GCA_030948805.1 Actinomycetota bacterium
ACCTGGCACTACCCCAGCGATGTGCTGGGTGGCTTTGTGATGGCCGGCGTCTGGACGCTGGCCGGCGTCGGTGCCCTGTCGTGGCTGGAGGATCGCCGGCGGGCGACGCGCCCGTCGCCAGCGCGGAGCTGCGGGGGCCAGCAGACGGTCGCCGAGGCGCTATCTCCCATGGCCCTGCTGATCCTGGGGGCATTGGTGAGCGCCGCCGTACTGGCGCTGGCGCGGCCCGAGACGGTGGTCGGCTACGCCGACCGGCACAGGGCATTCATACTCGGCGCGGCGGTGATCGCCACCCTCGGCCTGGCCAGCGCGGCCGCGGCCACGCTGGCTCTGCGACGGCCCCCTCCGGGGCGATCTCAGCGGTAGCGGCCCGGCTCCCACAACGGCTCTTGGCCGCGGTTGGCCGCGCGGGCGAGGATGAACAGCAGGTCCGAAAGGCGATTCAGGTAGCGGATGACCTCCGGGCTGGTGCGATCGCCGCTGGCGATGGCCAGCCGCTCGGCCCGGCGGCAAACCGTGCGGCAGACGTGGAGGTGAGCGGCGGCGGGGCTGCCCCCGGGCAGCACGAACGACTTCAGCGGCGCCAGGCCGGCGTTGACCTCGTCACAACGCTCCTCCAGCCAGGCCGTCTGTTCGGGGATCACGCGCAGTCGCTCCCGATCTCCGCCGGGCGGAGTGGCCAGATCGGCTCCGACGTCGAATAGGTCGTTCTGAATTCGCTGCACCCAGACGGCGTGCTCTGAGTCCAGGCCGGCCGCGGCGAGCGTCAGCCCGAGCTGCGCGTTGAGCTCATCCACCGTCCCGTAAGCCTCGATCCGGGGATCGGTTTTGGGGACGCGGCTCATGTCGCCGAGATGGGTCTCCCCGTCGTCGCCGAGCCGCGTATAGATCCGGGTCAGGTTGACCGTCACTGGGCTCTTGAGTCTAGAGGCACCCGTCCCGTCCACCGCTCGCCACCCCCGGTCCCGCACGCGGTAGGATGCTCGCATTCAAGGTCGTTGGTGATGGGAAGCCGGCGTGATTCCGGCGCGGTCCCGCCACTGTGATCGGGGACGTCAGTCGCAGAGCAAGCCACTGGTCGGCGCCGCCGGCCGGGAAGGCGCGGCTGATAGGCCCGTAAGCCAGGAGACCAGCCTCCGACCAAAAAAGCCAAACAACCCTCGCGGAAAGGGGTGGCCCTCATGCTGACCAGACGTTTCATCGCCCTCGGCGGCGCGATCCTTGCTGTTGCCCTGCTTCTGGCTTCGGGCGCCGACGCCCTGGCGGCCGGCACCCGGGTCACTGTGCGCGTCGAAGGTCGTACCCACACCCTGCTGGCTCGGACCGCCGTACGGACCCATGCCGGCTCGATCACGAAGGGCGGCGCCCCGGCCGGGGCGTGCTCGGCGACCAGCGCGGCCGGAGCCCTTGACCGGGCCACCCACCGTCACTGGGGTGGCACCTACGCGAGTGGCTTGGGGATCGCGGTGACCTCGATCTTCTCCGAGCGCCACACTTTCAGCAGTAGCTACTACTGGGGCGTCTGGGTCGACAACCGCTATGCCCAGCACGGCATCTGCGACCTCAAGCTGCACCGTGGAGAGCAGCTGCTGTTCGCCGCCGTGCCGGTCAAGGGGACCGAGCATCCCACGGCCATCCGGGCTCCCCGACACGCCAATTCGGGCACGCTGGTCCGGTTCCACGTCGTCTACTTCGATGCCGCCGGCAAGCCGCGGCCCCTGGCCAAGGCTCAGCTGCGCAGCGGCACGTTCACCACTGCGACCAACCAGGCGGGCGTGGCCACCGTGACGGTCGCCAAAGCCGGCCGGTTTCACTTCACGGCCGACAAGAAGGGCTACATTCGAGCCGCCCGGGTAACACTGCGGGTCTCCTAGAGAGGCAGGCTCGTGTCTCGCCTGTTCCCTACCGCCCTGGCCGCCCTGGGCGCGCTGATCGTCCTGGTCGGCTGCGGGTTGGGACCCGGACCTGGTACCGGCGAGGTTTCGCTGACCGTGACCCGGGACTTCGGCGGCCATCACTTGGCCAGCCTGAGTGAGGCGAAGGTGCCCGGCTCGGAGACCGTCATGCGCATGCTCGAGCGGCACTTCCACGTGTCGACCCGTTACGGCGGGGGGTTTGTGGAGTCGATCGCCGGCCACACCGGCAACGCTGACCGCACCGATTGGTTCTACTACGTAAACGGGGTTCAGGCGCGGCAGGGGGCGGCCACCACGGCCGTGCATCACGACGACCGAATCTGGTTCGACCTCCATGACTGGCAGGCCACCGAGTCGATTCCGGCCGTGGTGGGCTCATATCCTGCGCCGTTCACCACCGGGTTGGGGGGCAAGCGGCTGCCCACCACGGTGGCGTGCGCGCCCGATGTCGGCACGGCCTGCAAACGCGTTACGGCCTCCCTGAGGGCCGTGGGGGTTCCGGCCGCCAGCCAGCTTTTGGGCACCGGATCGGGCTCCAACACGCTCGGGGTGGTCGTCGGGACCTGGCGCGAGCTGCACCCTGAAGTTGCCGCCACTTACATCGAGCACGGCCCGGGGGCTAGCGGGGTCTACGCCCGCTTTGGTGCTCGCGGCTACGCCCTGCAGCTGCTCAATCCGGCCGGGCGCGCGGTGCGGACGCTCGGGGCCGGGGCCGGAC
>JALYZQ010000145.1 GCA_030948805.1 Actinomycetota bacterium
GCTCATCCGGCACCGGCGGAGCCGGGCTCGGGAGCGGCTGAAATCAAGGTCCGACCGAGGCGTGGAGGCTAGTGCACCGTCCGGCAATCAAGGCACGCTAGAGATGGCCTCCGGGCGCCGGGGCCCCCGTCGTGGTCCGCCCGGACGACCAGCGCGAGACCGGCCGTGACAGGAAGCGGCTTTTAGCCGCGCAGAAGCGCCAGGGCAACTCCACTGCTCGGGTGATCCCGATCCGGCGGTCGCTCACTATCTCCACCTCGCGCCACGCCGGTGGCCGGTCCGAGATCCGGATCGGTCCTCGACTCAGGTCTGAGCCGTTCAAGGACAGCTCGATACCGAGCGCCTGAGTCAGCTTCCCCGGGCCCGAGCAGAGGTCGCGCTCGGGCGCCAGACCGCGACGGGCGCGCATGCCCTTCAATCCGGACACCGGCTCCAGGGCGCGGAGCAGGACCGCGGCGCCGACTCCCTCGGGCTCACAGACCGCGTTGAGCAGGGCGTGAACGCCGTAGGAGCGGTATACGTAGGCCCTGCCCGCGGGCGCGAAGAGCGTGCTGGTGCGGGGGGTCAGCCCCACGTAAGCGTGACAGGCGGGCTCGGAGCCATGGTAGGCCTCGGTCTCCACGATCACCCCGGAGCCGTCTCCGTAGCTGAGCAGGCACCCGACGAGATCCCGGGCCACCTCGAGAACCGGGCGGCCGTAGAAACCGGCCTTCACGACAGCGCGGCGTGGGCCTGCTGCAGCTGCTCGCGTACACGGCCCAGGCTGGTGCCCCCCTCCGAGGCCTTGCTCTCCAGCCAGGCGCCGTCTTGCAGTATCCGGTAGTACCCGTCGTCGAGCAGCGGACTTTGTTCGGACAGCTCCTCCCGGGTCAAGTCAGAGAGGCGACGGCCCGATTGCAGCGCGCGGCGCACCAAGCCGGCCACGACTCCGTGTGCCTCGCGAAATGGCAGGCCCCGCTTGACCAGCAGATCGGCCACGTCGGTGGCGGCCAGGAACTGGTCGCCGGCCGCGGCGGCCAGCCGGTCACGGTCAAAGGTCATCGTTTCGAGCATCCCGTGAGCCGCATCAAGGCACAGCTCGAGTGTGTCGCAGGCGTCGAACAGCCGTTCCTTGTCCTCTTGCATGTCCTTGTTGTAGGTCAGCGGAAGTCCGTGCATGACCCCGTGCAGAGCAACCAGGTCCCCCAACACCCGCGGCGCTTTGGCCCGGAGCAGCTCAGCCGCGTCAGGGTTCTTCTTCTGGGGCATGATCGAGGATCCCGAAGCCCAGGCGTCGGAGACCTCGCAGAAGGAGAACTCCTCGCTTGACCACAGCACGATCTCAGCGCCGAGACGCGAGAGATGGGTAGCGCACGTAGCGGCGGCGGCCAGGTAGTCGAGCACAAAATCCCGGTTTGACACCGCGTCGATGGAGTTCTCAGCCACCCCGCTGAAGCCCAGCTGTCCGGCCACGGCGCTGCGGTCGGTGTCGAAGTTGACCCCCGCCAGCGCCCCGGCACCCAAAGGGAGCTTCGCGGTCGCCCTGACCACCGTGCCGAAACGCTCGCGATCTCGCACCAGCATCCAGACGTAGGCCAGGAGATGGTGACTGAGATACACCGGCTGGGCGCGCTGGAGATGTGTATAGCCCGGCATCGGCCAGTCCAGATGGCGCTCGGCGACCGTGACCAGGGTGCCGGCCAGGCGGGCGATTCGGAGCAGCGCCTCGTGCGCGTGCGCGCGCACGAACATCGCCATGTCGGTGGCGACCTGGTCATTGCGAGAGCGCGCCGTGTGCAGCCGGCCGCCCACCGGACCGACGATCTGCGTCAGACGGCGCTCGATCGCCATGTGGATGTCCTCATCCCCGTCGACGAACGGAAACGACCCCTCGGCCAGCTCACGCCCCACCTGCTCCAGTCCCCCCTGAATACGGTCACGGTCCTCGGCGGAGATGATGCCCTGCGCGGCCAGCATGCCTGCGTGGGCCAGGGACTGGTCGACGTCATAAGGGCTCAGGCG
>JALYZQ010000156.1 GCA_030948805.1 Actinomycetota bacterium
GCCCGGGGGTGAGAGGGGCGGGATCGCCGCAGGTCAGGGCACCATCCAGGACAGGACCGAGGTCGACTGCAGGTAGACGAGGGCTGCCATCAGCAGCACGAGTCCCACGCTCCAGCCGATCACGCGCCGGAAGATGTCCCCCTCGCGGCCGGCCAGCCCCACGGCGGCGGCCCCGATGGCCAGGTTCTGCGGGGAGATCATCTTGGCCAGAACTCCGCCCGAGCTGTTGGCCGCCGCCAACAGCACCGGGGACAGCCCGGACTTCTTGGCCGCGGCCACCTGCAAGGCGCCGAACAGCGAGTTGGTGGATGTATCCGAGCCGGTCACCGCGGTCCCGAACCATCCGATCAGGGGCGAGAGGAAGGCGAAGAAGCCGCCCGCGCCGGCTGCCCAGGTTCCGAGCGTGATCGTCTGGCCCGAGAAGTTCATCACGAAGGCCACGGCGAGCACTGCGCACACCGTGACCAGCGCCATCTTGATCTGGTTCACGGTCGCGGCGTAGATCCGCAGAGCCTGGCCGGGACGTACGCGGAGGACCAGCGCGGTCAGGATTCCCGCGACGAGCAGCCCGCTGCCCGCGGCGGTGAGCCAGTTGAGCTTGAACATCTCGCTGGTCGGGGCCTTGCCCTTGGCGTTGAGGATGTGCAGCCCGGGCCAGCTGAACTCGGTCGTGTGCTTGTCCAGCGAGAGCATGATGCTGTGGATGCTGATGAGGCCCAGGACGACGATGATGATCAGGTAGGGCGCGAAGGCCAGCACGAGGTCGCGGCGCGGCAGCGGACGTCCCTCATCGGCAATCACCCGGCGCTCCGCGGCCTGGTCATGGGTGGCTCCGCCGGCCATGGCCGGGCGAGGGCCCCCGGCGGCACTGATCGGAGCGGTTCCACGCGGTGACCAGACCTGGAGCAGGCCTACCAGGCAGGCCGCGGAAACCAGGGCGGCGATGATGTCGGTCAGCTGCACCGAGACATAGTTGGAGACAGCGAACTGCGTGACCGCGAAGGAGACGCCCGCGACCAGCGGGGCCAGCCAGGTTTCGCGCAGTCCCCGCCGACCGTCGACCATGAAGACCAGGACGAAGGGGATGATGAGGGCCAGAAACGGGGTTTGGCGCCCGACCATCTTGCCCAGTTCATTCACCGGAAGCCCTGTGACCTGCCCCAGCGTGATGATGGGGATGGCGATGGCGCCGAAGGCCACGGGCGCGGTATCGGCGACCAGGGCGACCGCGGCCGCGCGCAGGGGCGCCAGCCCGATGCCGACCATCATCACGCCGCAGATCGCCACCGGGGTTCCGAAGCCTGCCAGGGCCTCGAGCAGGGCTCCGAAGCAGAAGGCGATCACCACGACCTGTACGCGCTGGTCCTCAGAGACCGAGCGGAAGGCCCGGCGTAGCACGGCGAAATACCCCATGGCGTCGGTCATGTTGAAGATCCACAGGGCGTTGATGACGATCCACATGATCGGCCAGAAGCCGAACGCGGCGCCCTCCAGGGCCGAGTCGCCGGCCTGACCGACGGGCATGCTGTACACGGTCAGGGCGACGACCAGGGCCACGCCGAGCGTGATCAGTGCCGCCCATTGCGCCTTGAGCCGAAGCACGCCCAGCAGCACGAACAGGGCCACCAGCGGCAGGACGGCGAAGATCGACGTCAGTCCCAGTGAGTGCGACACGGGATCGAGTACCTGCTTGTACACAGCAGCCTCCCCTCAAAGGTGATTTGGAGACCTGGCCAAGCCAGGACCCCCGGCTGGAGCGTCTGTTACCCGGTGCAACGGTCCTCCAAGCGCCCGGCAGAGCGGTTGCTAGGGTAGGCGCGGATGGCCACCGCCCCTTCAGAGCCGCTGCCGCAGCGTTTGGCGGCAATCCGCGAGCAGCTCAAGCTGCTGGCGGATTATCTTTGACCCCGCGGCCCTGGCGGAGCGCGCCGCGACGCTCGAGGAGGAGCTGGGAGCGGCCGGTTTCTGGGATGACCAGGAACGTGCGGCCGCGGTCAGTGCCGAGCACGCGCGTACGACGCGCAAGCTCGGGGTGTTCGACGCTTTGCGGTCCGACGTCGAGGATCTCGAGCCCCTGGCCGAGCTGGCCGAGGAGGATCCAGAGATCGCGGCCGAGTTTGATAGCCAGGTGCGCGGCATTCAGGAGCGTCTGGATGCGCTGGAGGAGGAACGCCTGTTCTCCGGACGCTATGACGCCGGCGACGCCCTGGTCACTGTCAACGCCGGCGCTGGCGGCACCGACGCCCAGGACTGGGCGGAGATGGTGCTGAGGATGGAGATGCGCTGGGCGGAGAAGCGCAGGTTCGGCGTAGAGCTGCTGGAGGTCTCCCCGGGAGAGGAGGCGGGCATCAAGTCAGCCACCTTCCGGGTCAAGGGCGAGAACGCCTACGGCCTCTACGGCAGTGAGAAGGGGGTGCACCGGCTGGTCCGGCTATCGCCGTTTGACTCGGCCAACCGGCGTCAGACCAGCTTCGCCGGTGTGGAGGTCTCCCCCGTGGTCCAGGAAACCGCCGAGGTACAGATCGACGACGATGACCTGCAGATCGACACCTATCGGGCCAGCGGCGCCGGCGGCCAGCACGTCAACAAGACCGACTCGGCCGTACGGATCACCCACAAGCCCACCGGCCTAGTGGTGCAGTGCCAGAACGAGCGCTCACAGTCCTCCAACAAGGCCGAGGCGATGGCGATGCTGCGCTCGCGCCTGCTGGAGCTGGAGGACCGCAAGCGCCGCGAGGAGATAGCCCGCGAGCGGGGACAGGCCCAGGACGTCAACTTCGGCTCCCAGATCCGCTCCTACGTCCTTCATCCGTACACGATGGTCAAGGACCATCGCACGGGGTACGAGATGGGGGACGTGAATCGTGCGCTGGACGGCGACCTGGACGGTTTCATCCGGGCCTACCTGCTCAAGGCGGCACGGTGACCGTGGCCAAGGATGTCAAGGCCAACCAGGCTGCTCGCGCCGGCGCAGTCGACGCTCCCAACACGCCCCGGGAGCTGCCCACCGCCCCCTACCTGGAGGCAATCGTCTCCTACGGCTTCCGGGGCTCGGTCCGCTTTCATGTTCCCGGCCACAAGGGCGGCCCAGGCGCTGATCCGGGACTGCGCAGCGCGATGGGTGAACGGGCGCTGGCGCTGGATATCTGCCAGGACATCGAGGGCATCGACGTTGGTCCCTCGCCGACGCCCTATGACCGCGCCGAGCAGCTGGCGGCCACGGCCTACGGCGCCGGGCAGACGTGGTTTTTGACCAACGGCGCGTCGCAGGGCAACCACGCCCTGTGCCTGGCCCTGGCCAAGCCCGGCCAGCACGTGCTGGTGCAGCGCAACTCGCACGCCAGCGTGGTGGACGGGCTGGTGCTCAGCGGCGGCATGGCCAGCTTTGTGGCGCCCGAGTACGACGAGGAGCTGGGTATGGCCCACGGGGTCACCCCGGAGGCGCTGGCGGCAGGCATCAAGCGTTCGCCAGGGGTGCGCTACGCGTTCATCGTCTCGCCGACCTACTACGGGATGTCGGCGGACATCGGTGGCTGCGCCGAGGTGGCCCACGCAGCCGGGGTCGGGCTGGTCGTGGACTGCGCCTGGGGCTCGCACTTCGGCTTTCACCCCGCGCTGCCCGAGTCGCCCCTGCGGCTGGGCGCCGACGCCGTCCTGACCTCGACGCATAAGATCGTCGGCAGCCTCACGCAATCGGCGATGCTGCACGTGGCCGCCGACGGGGCCATCGATGCCGACGAGGTCGCCCGCTGCGTGCGCATCATGCGCTCGACCAGCCCCAACTCGCTGCTTTTGGCCTCCCTGGACAGCTCGCGCCGCCAGCTCGCCGCCCACGGGGAGGCGCTGCTTGACCGCACTCTGGCCGCCTCCGCTCGAGCCCGGGAGGCCATCGAGGCGATTCCCGGCTGCGCGGTGGTCGGCGAGGACATGGTCGGCCGCCCGGGAGTACATGGCTGGGATCCCCTGAGAATCGTCATCGACGTTCGCGGCACCGGCTGCACTGGGTACGAGCTCGCGGCTGAGCTGCGGGCCAGCTATGACATTTACGTGGAGCTGGCCACCCAAGCCACCCTGGTGCTCGTCCTGGGCATGGGGCAGCCCGTCGAGCCGCTGGAGCGCTTTGCCCACGACTTCGCCGAGACCGTACGCCGGATCTCACGCACCGGCGAAGGACCGCTCATCGCCCCGCCTCCGGCCGCGGTCGAGCACCAGACCGCGGTTCCGATCCGCGACGCCTTCCTCGGCGCCGGTGAGGCGGTGGCGGTCGACGAGGCGATCGGGCGCATCTCCTGTGAATCGATCGCCGGATATCCACCGGGTGTCCCGGCGCTTCTGCCCGGCGAGCAGATCACGGCGGAGGTCGTGGCCTACCTGCGGGAGCTGACGGCGGCCGGCGCGCGCCTGCATGGCGCCGCTGATCCGAGCTTCGCGACCATCCGGGTGCTGATCAGCTAGCGCCTGAGGCTGATACGAGCGCCCGGGCGGCGGCTTGTCGCCCGGGCGCTCGCAGCACTACTTGACGATGATCGTGCCCCGCATCTCGGGGTGGATCAGGCACACGAAGTGATACGTCCCCGGCTTGGTGAAGACGATTTTGCCCGACGGAAGAACCGGCGTGGACGAATCGCGATCCAGGACACCGAGATTGGCAAAGCCGTTGCCGTGTGAGCTCGGGCTCAGTGTCAGCGGCTGGGACTTGTCACTTGGGTACGTGGCGATGGCTGAGAACACCGGCTTCCGGAAGCTGTTGGCCAACGGCATGAGATACGCCTTTGGCCCGAAGGACGCCGTATGGGTTTCGCGCGAGTGGGCCGACATCCGGAAGGTGACCACCGTTCCGTGCTGGACGGTCAGCGAGGTCGGGAACATCGCGAACAGCTCGACGCCGCCCGGTGTCGACTCACCCAGACTGACCGTGTCCTTGGGCTGCTTGGCCTTGGCCACCTTCTTGGCTGCCTTGATGTCGCCGATGGCCTGGCGCTTGCGCGCGGCCGCGTCCTGCTTGGCCGTGGGAATGCTGTGGCCCTTCGAGCGAACCGTGATGTAGCCCACCATGCCGGCGTGGATGTCGCAGAAGAACTTGTACGTTCCGGCC
>JALYZQ010000218.1 GCA_030948805.1 Actinomycetota bacterium
CCAGGATGGGGACGATCAGGACCTGGTCTGAGCCGTGCAGGCTGGCAGTCAGCCATCCATAGCCATGAAAGTCGGGTCCTCCGGCGAGGATCGCGAAGGCGGCCCCCCCGGCCACGACCCCGATCAGGAACCAACCCCGCCAGTCAAAGCTCAACGAGCGGCCCCGCAGACGGCCGATGAGCTCGGAGTAGCCGCCGGTGATCCCGAGGCGCCCGTTGAGAAGCAGCCGGCAGGCGACGACGCACAGACCAAGGACCGGACCGGCGATGTACCAGGGCAGCTGAGGGTGCAGCATCAACGCTCTCCTTTACGTATGTGGCCATCGGCGACCGTCTCAGACACACGATTATGGCCAGCCGACACCAGACCTTGGTCGAGTAAGCCCCATCCCTGCCGCCGTCGATAGTCTCCGTGTGTCGGCAACGATCCATGGCGTACGCGTGCCCCGCTCGTCGGTCGCGGCCCTCAGCACGTCGCGGATGAAGTGGACGACGATCGCGTTTGTGGGCGCGCTCGCCCTCTGCCTCCCCGCCTGGCACGTGGTCACCAGGCTCCTGTCAGACAGCTACATGACACTCTATGCCGGCCGGTGGATCGCCGCCCACGGCATACCCCACCACGAGGTCTTCACCGCCGGCGCCTGGGGACGCCCCTGGATCGATCAGCAATGGCTGGCCGAGATCATCGACTACGAGGCCTGGCGAGCCGGCGGCTACGGCGCGCTGGGCGTGCTCAACGCGGCGGCAATCGCCGGCGCCTACGCGGGGCTGGCGGCCATCCTCATGCGCCGCGGCGCCTCGATGGCCCTGACCGTTGCCGCGTGTGCGCTGGCCGTGTTCATGGCCCTTCCCGCCGTGTTCATCCGCGCTCAGGATCTCGCCCTGCCGCTGTTCGTCGGCCTGCTCGCCCTGTGTCTGTCCGACTCCGAGCGCGACCGGCCGCGCGCCCACGTCATGCTCGTTGTGCCCCTGCTCGTATTGTGGGCCAACCTGCATGGCTCGGTGCTGGTGGGCGTCGGGCTGGCCTGTGCCTACCTGGCCTATCGCGGCGCCGTTCTCATCCGACACGGCCACCGGGCGGGTGGGGTTGGCTACTGGGCGCTGGCGGCGGTGGTGACCTTGACGCCGCTGGCCACCCCCTATGGCTGGCACATCGTGGAGTACTACCGCGGCCTGATCGGCAACTCGGGTGTGGCCGCGGCAGCGCCCGAGGACCGCCCGCCCAGTCTCTGGGATCCGTCCGCGGTGTGGTTCTTAGTCGCCATGGCGACGACCGTTATCGCGCTGAGCGCCAGCCGGCTGCGCCGACAGCGTGTGGCCGTGCCGCTGATCGGTTTCACTGCCTTGACCGCCGGCGCGACCATGGTCGCCAGCCGCAACGTGGTGTGGTTCGGGATGGCAGCGGCGGTGCTGCTGGTCAGCATCGCCCAGGACTGGTTGCCGACCGAGCTCCCGACACGTCGCTTTGTCACGGTCATGACGGCCGGCGCCGCCGGGGTGGCTGTCCTGGGCGTCGGCTGGCTGGTCGCGCCGGGGGGAGGGGGATATGAGAGCTACACGCCCCTGCGCGCGATTGCCGCGGCGGCCCGTTACGCCAGCGCCCATCCCGGGGCGCGCATCCTCGGTGACAACGCTGCCGCCTCGGCCCTGCTTTGGCACGACCCCTCAGTGGACGGACGCGTGGCCTGGGACGCTCGTCTCGAGCGCTACTCGGCGCACAGCCTGGAGCGCTGGATCGCCTACCAGCGGGGCACCGGCGCTGCCTGGCCGGCTACGACCCGCGGGTATCGGCTGCTGCTGGGCGCCACCAGGTACGACCAGAGCCTGGTCATGCGGCTGGGCTCGATGTCGGGCTACTCGGTGCTGGCCCGGGACGGGTCGGGGATCGCGGTCGCCAAGCGCTGACCCGCGGGGCCGCCTGGCACACTCGTGCGGTGGCCGAGTCACCCGCCGAGCCAGACCCCGATCTGGTCGAGTTGGCCACGCGGTTGTTCGGACTCGCCCGACAGGGGGCGACGACCGAGCTGGCCGCCTATCTCGATGCGGGCGTGAGCGCCGACCTGACCAACCAGCGCGGCGACAGCCTGCTCATGCTGGCGGCCTACCACGGGCACGCCCCCGCGGTGAAAGCGCTGCTGGTCCGGGGCGCCGATCCCGATCGCGCCAACGACCGCGGTCAGACCCCTCTGGCGGGCGCGGTGTTCAAAGCCGAGCCTGAGGTGATCCGGGTGTTGGTCGCCGCGGGCGCTGACCCCGAGGCAGGACAGCCGTCGGCGCGGGCCACCGCGGCCATGTTCGAGCGCGAGGATCTGGCCGAGCTACTACAAGGGGACCGCCATCTGTAGATCCGCGCGTCAGCGCAGCTTGGTGTACACGATCGCGCTGTCGGCCACGCAACAGGCGCTGCGGTAGCTGTGGGGCGCCACCGCGCCGGCGATCGAGCGTAGCTGCGGATCGGTGGCCAGCAGCTGGCTCCATTGCGCCGCCCGTCTTCGCACCAAGGTCGCCCAGGACGCCGCCCAGGCCTTGGAGCCCTCGGTGAGGGGTCGGGTGTAGAGCAGCCGCTGTCCCGGATGCAGCTCGGCCACCAGAGCGGCCAGCGTCGGCCGGGGGTCAGCCTGGGCCAGGCGCGTGTAAGCGTTGCTCCAATCCATGTAGCTGGGGTCGGCGATGGGCCCCGCCGGGCTGGCAAAGCGCACCCCCGCCGGCAGGTAGTACCAGGCCAGAGGCGATTGCTCGGGCGCTCCGACCACTACCACGTCTCCGGGACGCAGGTAGGAGGCCAGCTCGCCGGCTACGTCTCGCATGTCGGACTTGTACTGCGGCGAGAAGGAGGCCGAGTTGGCCACGAAGGCGAGCGTGAGCAGGATCGCGATCAGCCCGAGGATCCCCGAGCGAGCGCAGGCCACCGCGCCGACCAGCAACAGCGCCCCCAGGATCGAGGCCAGGTACCGCGTCTCCCACACCGGCGAGACCAACGAGAAGATGCGCGCCAGCAAGGCCGCCGCCGCGGCCAGGACCAGGAGCGCGCCGATCATCCTGGCCTGGGCCGTGTGCCGTCGAGCCCGTAGGGCCAGCGGGGGCAGGCCGACCGCGGCGGCGATAGCCAGTGCCACGGTCACCCGGTCGCTGCCCAGCAGCGAGCTGGGAAAGCCGAAGCCGGCCCGGTTCCCGTATCCCCACGGGCTGGTGGTATGGCCCATCTGGTAGATCAGATTGGGGATCCAGGAGATGTACAGCAACAGGGCAGCGCCAAAGGCCAGGCCGGCGTCGCGGACCAGGCCTGAGTCCTCTTGACGGCCGCGATGCAGCACGATCACCGCCACCGCGGCACCGGCCCAGAAGAAGATCGCCCAGAAACTCGTGTAGAGCATCAGCGCGAGGGTGGCGGCGAGCAGGACCAGGTATCCACGGCGCCGTCCGACGAAAGCGTGCAGGAAGCTGACCGTGGCCAGAAGGCCCAGGACGGCGAGCAGCTCATAGGGCTGGGTCTCCTGGGCGTACTGGGTCAGAAACGGGCTGACGGCAAACAGCGTGGCGGCGGCCATCCCGGCTCGGCGTCCGAACAGACTCCAGCCACCCCATAAGGCCAGCGGAATGCTGGCCAGCCCGATGAGGAGCGAAAAGGCGTGGACGGCGACCTCGCCCGAACCCAGCACGCTCATCCAGGCGTGCAGCAGCACGTAGTAGAGCGGGGCCGAGCCGTCGTGTCTGAGGATTCCGGGGATCGCCCCCAGCGAGTGGGAGGCGATGCCGACCGATGTGGCCTCATCTCCCCACAGCTGACCGGAGATGTAGCGCGTGCGGGCCACGGCCGAGACGGCGACCAGGATGAACAGAACCCCACCCGTGCTCAGGCGGGGATCGAGGCGGTGAAACAACTTGGGCGCGTGGACGTCCTTGACCTCGGGGGCCTGCAGGTACCAGGGCACCGCGCGGCGTGGGGTGGCGGCACTCATGCGGCGCCTCAGGCTACTGGGCCCACCGTCCGGCGGTCTGAGAGCATGCCCGGCCGTGCCGCCCGCGGTCATCGCTTCCGATCTGGACGGCACGCTGCTGCGCTCCGACGGGACGCTGGGCGGGCGCACGCGCCGGGCCCTGGCCGCCTGTGAGGCTTCCGGGGCGCTGATCGTTCTCTGCACCGCCCGCCCGGTTCGCTGGGTGCGCCCGCTGGCCCACGATTTGGGCGGCCGGCCGCTGGCCGCTTGTGGCAACGGCGGCGTGCTGTGGGATCTGGCCGCCGACCGGCTGCTCGGCACGGTGGCGATGGAGTCCGCGGCCACCCGGGCGGTGGTCACCGCCCTCACCGACGCACTGCCGGGTGGGACGTTTGCGGTCGAGCGCGTCGATGACTTCGCCCACGAGCCCGGCTATCGCCCCCACTGGCCGGTTCCCGAGGGCACGGTGGTGGCCGAAATCGACGCGCTGGTCCAGATGCCAGTGGTCAAGCTGATGTTTCGTCACTGCGGCTACACAGCCGATCAGATGCTCGGGCCCGCGCGCACGGCGGTCGCTGACCTGGCCGAGGTGACCCACTCCAACTCAGCGGGCGACTTGCTCGAGGTCAGCCCGCCAGGGGTCAGCAAGGCGTCGGCCCTGGCCCGGTTGTGCGCGGCCCGGAAGATCGGTCCCGAGGCGGTGATCGCCTTCGGCGACATGCCCAACGACCTGGCCATGTTGCGCTGGGCCGGTCGGGCGGTGGCCGTGGCCGGAGCTCACCCCGATGTCCTGGCTGCCGTTGACGAGATAACCGCCGGCAACGACGAGGAGGGGGTGGCCGACGTGCTGGAGCGGCTGTGGCCGAGAGCAACCCGATCGGGCATGCTTTCCTAGTGCAGAGCACGATCGCCGCGCGCGCGACGCGGATGCGGCAGACCGGGCATAGGCCACAGACCAGGAGAAGCGAACATGACACTCAAGATTGGCTCAACGGCCCCCGATTTCGAGGCCGAGACGACCGCAGGCAAGATCAACTTCCACGACTGGATCGACGACTCGTGGGTGGTGCTGTTCTCCCACCCCAAGAACTTCACTCCGGTGTGCACGACCGAGCTTGGCTACATGGCCAAGATAAAGCCCGAGTTCGACCGGCGGGGCGTGAAGATCATCGGCCTCTCGGTTGACCCCGTCGCCGACCACGAGAAGTGGGCCCAGGACATCGCCGACACCCAGGGCACCGCGCCCAACTACCCGATCATCGGCGACTCGGACTTCAAGGTGTCCAAGCTGTTCGGAATGCTGGAGGAGGAGGTGGCTGGCGATCCGCACGACCGCACCCCGGCCGACAACCAGACGGTCCGCAACGTGTTCGTGATCGGTCCCGACAAGAAGATCAAGCTGATCCTCGTTTACCCCATGACCACGGGGCGCAACTTCGACGAGGTCCTGCGGGTGATCGACTCTCTACAGCTGACGGCCAACCACAAGGTGGCCACCCCCGCTCAGTGGGAGCGGGGCGACGACGTGATTATCGCGGGCTCGGTGTCCGACGAGCAAGCCAAGGAGATCTACCCTGACGGGTGGGAGGCTCCACGGCCCTACATCCGCATCGTTCCCCAGCCGTCCTGAGCCGTCCTGAGTCGGGCTTGACCGCCGCGGCGCGAGGCGCGGGCCGTCTTTGGTCCGCGCCCCTCCGGCGACTCTGAGTGGATTTCCGTTCGTAGTGAACGGAATCGGACTCAGAGTCGAGTCCGGCCGGAGTCGCCCGGGGACCTCGTAGCCGCAGCCGGCCTGCCGCGGCCGCATCTCACACCCGGTGATCGCCTCGGCGCAGGGCGTTGGTGAACCGCTTGGGAACCGCGGCTGACTCCCCGATCTCATACAGCGTGATCACCACCAGCTCATCGCGGTCGGGGCGGCAAACGTAGATCACATCGGGCCGCACGTTGTCGCGCACCAGGATCGCGCCGCGATCTCCCGGTTCAGTGCGCCCGGCGCCGTAGGCTCGGGCCACTCGCCCGGCGACCTCCAACTTGGCCTCAAGCGTTCCCTGCACACGTTGCCGGAAGCGCTCCGCGGCATGATCTGTGACCGCGACGAGCATTACCCGGCACAGGTTAGGCGCGGCCGAGCGTGGCCCTCACTTGGCGTAGACGGCGAAGAAGTCGCGGTCGTCGGGTGACAGGTAGCGCGTGGACGGCCGGGTCATGGTGCGCAGCAGCGAGCTGGGTTGACCGGCGTTGGGCTGGGCGTAGGAGTTAAACGTGACCCAGTAGGAGTTGATGTCCAGCTGCATGGCCCGGATCGCGCCGGCGTGGATCAGGATCTGGGCCAGGGACTCAACCGTCTGGTTATCGGCGGCCGCGTAGATCAGATCCCCGCGCCCGTCGATACCGATGCCCGAGCGCCAGACGCGGACCGCGTTGCCCAGCGTGGCTCCCCACTGAGGACCGTCGTTGAGGTTGGGGTTGGGGCGCCCACCGGACACGATCAGCGGCAGGTTCTGGCGCGCGTAGTCCATCCCTGTCGCCACCCGCGGTCCGCCCGTCCAGGACTCGATGTTCACGCGCCCGTCGCTGTAGTGCACGAACGTGGCCATGCCGTCGTGCAGCGGGGCGTAGGTCATCCCGCCCAGCGCGAAGCCGCCGTGGGAGTCCTCCAGCTTGAAGCCGCTGTTGAAGGTGGCCAGCAGGCGCGAGCGCAGCGTGGGGGGAACCTCCATCGGGCCCCGCGGGAGGTTCGCCGACGGTTCCAGGCGCCCGGGGTAGAGAATGATCGACGTGCGCCGGGGGTCGATCCAGGCGACTGCAGCCACCATCTGGGGATAACTGGGATCGCTGCGGAACTGGGCGACTTGCACGGGCGGGCCGGCTCCGCTCCAGGTCTCGGTGGGCGTCCAGACGCCCTCGCCCGGCAACGCGGGTGCAAGCAGCGGAGCCACGTCGGGTGGGTGCACGGCGGCCACCGCGTGGCTGTGCAGCTGCAGCCGTCGCAGGCCCGGTCCGCCGGTCGGCGGGGCGTTCAGCGTGTAGTAGACGCTCTCCACCGATGAGGCGACACCCGCCGCACCGTGGTCACGCAGCCATTCGACGGCGTTGATCGTAAAGCTGGAGTTCGAGGGGCCCGAGGTGGCGAGCATGATCGAGACGGCCACCGGCAGCGCGCACATGACCACGGTGAGCGTCATTACCCGCCGCGCCCGGCGAGCGGGACTCAGACGAGGGGGGAGGGGACGGCGCGACCGCGGGAGGGAGCTACTGGCGTGGGCGGACATGGGGACGAGGCGAAAGGGCGGCGTGGGCAGGCGTGCGAGCTGGGCGGGAAGGCCCGGTCTCTGCGTTTCGCGACTCGGGCTCGTCGTCCTTCTCCAAGCGCACCGGTTTTAGAGAAGTCTCATGGCGGCGGGGCAGGCGATCCCGACCGCTTGGAGAACGAGACACGGAGGCTTCAACCAGTGGTCAAGGCACAGGCAGCGCCGCGCCTGCGGGTGGCGGACCAACGAGGCGAGAGCGCGGCGGGGCCGCGCCACGCGCCCGTGACCCCGATGCGGCCACCGGTCGCTGCCCTGACCGCGTGGACCCGCGCCATCCGCGTCCGTCAATGGCCCAAGAACCTGCTCGTATTCGGCGCTCCGGCGGCCGCCGGGGCACTCGGCCGCCCGGGCGTGCTGGCCGCCGCCGCTCTGGCCGCTCTGGCCTTCTGCCTGCTCTCCAGCGGGGCCTATCTGCTCAACGATCTGCACGACGCCCCCGAAGATCGGCGCCACCCGGTCAAGCGTCATCGCCCGATCGCCTCCCGGGCCATCGCCCCCCGGCCGGCACTGGCGGCCGCGCTGGGCTGTCTGGCCACCGGACTTGGTGTGGCGGCGAGCCTGGGGCTGGGGATGGTGGCCGTGGGCGGGGCCTACGCGGGCCTGAACTTCGCCTACACGGGCTGGCTGCGGCGGGTGGCCGTCGCTGACATCGCGGTGATCGCCGCGGCCTTCGTGCTGCGGGCGGCGGCCGGGGGCGTCGCCGCCGGGGTGCCCATCTCGCGCTGGTTCTTCGTCGTGGTCTCCTTCGCGGCGCTGTTCGTAGCTGCCGGAAAGCGTTACGCGGATTTGCTCGATACCGCGTCGCGCGGCTCGCGCCGGGTGCTGGCCGATTACAACGCGGATTTCCTGCGCATGGTCCTAGGAACATCGTGCGCGGTGGCCCTTGGCGCCTATTGCCTGTGGGCCTTTGAGCCCGGCCATGCCGGGACCGTGGCCTGGCGGGAGATCACGATCGTCCCCTTCGCGCTGGCCCTGCTGCGCTACGGCCTGCTGGTCACCGGCGGTCGCGGCGGGGCACCCGAGGAGATCATGCTCAGCGACCGGTTCATAGCGCTGTGCGGGCTGGCTTGGCTGTTGACCTTTGCCCTCGGGATCTGACATGAGCGCCGCCCCGGCACGCCGAAGTCATCAGCGCTCACCAGAGCTGGTCCGGGCCCCGGCACGGCGCCCCGCCAGCAGCACCCGAGCGAGCCGCGACCGGCGCCAGCGCGAGCGCCACTTCCGCCGAAGGCGGCGTGATCTACTCGAGGACGCGGCCTTTGCGCTGCTAGCCACGATCATCCTGATCAGTGCCACTGCGGGGCTCGGCGTGCTCGCCCTGCTCGAGATCCCGATGGTCGGCATCGTGGTCGGCTCGATCGTGGCCGAGCGGATGATCCGCAAGCGCCGGGCCGTCCCGGTCCGGTCGCGACCGCGACGCGCGCAACGACGCTGACACGCCACACTCGGTCCATGAGCATTGAGCGCCGGGCTGCTGGCCTGCTCGCCTGCGCCCTGGCGCTGGGCGGGTGCGGCGGCGGGGCCACCAGCTCAGCGCCGCACTCCGCAGCCGCGCGACGGGCGCCGGGCCACCTGAAGCAGGGCCACTCGGCTCCCCACCCTCACCCGCCGACGCCGCCGCCCTACCCGCGTCTGTTGCGCGCCGCCACCCGCAGCGGGCCGACGAACTTCGTCCCCGCCGGGAGCTGGCAAGGTCGCCCCGCCGTCTGGATCGCTCGCCGGCCGGGCGTGGTCCTGCTGTCCTTCGACCAACGACTGGTCGGTCTCCAGCTGCACTCGGGAACCGTCGATGCCGGTCCGCACGGCTGGCGCTACGGGCCTCGGGTGGCGGGGGCTGAACGCCGCCATCTGATGGCAGCCTTCAACAGCGGCTTTAAGCTCGACACCAACTCGGGCGGCTTTGCCTCCGGCGGGCGGACCGCGGTGGCCCTGAGCGACGGTCTGGGCTCGATCGTCACCTACGCCAACGGAACGACCGACATTGGAGCCTGGCACCGCGGACTGCCTGCCTCCGGGCAGTCGGTGACCTCGGTGCGCCAGAACCTCCACCTGCTGATCTCCGGCGGCCGGCCGGCTCCCAACCTGGGGTGCCGGACCTGCTGGGGAGCGACGCTGGGGGGCACTCAGACCCCGGCCCGCTCGGCGCTGGGTATCACCGCCGATGCACGGCTGATCTGGGTGGGCGGGGAGAACCTCACTGTGGGCGCGCTGGCCGGCGCCCTGTTGGCCGCACACGTCCGCCGCGCGGTGGAGCTGGACATCAATCCCGAGTGGGTGGCCGCGTATCTCTACGGCCATCGTCGGGGTCACGGGCCGCTGGCCCCGGTGCCGATGGTCCCCGGGCAGCCGGGCATCCCCGGCGAGTTCCTGACCCCCTACAGCCGGGACTTCTTCACCGTCGTCACCCGTTGACCGCCGGCAGTCAGCCGCGATCAGCTGGTCCCCGCCCCGGCAGCCCGCGTGCGTGGCGGGCCATCTGTCGCCACGGGGCGCCATCGGCCTGGATCCGGGAGGGCGCGGTGCGGATCGTGTCGCGGTCGGGCCTGAGGCCGGAGTCCGATAGCTCCTCCCAGTCGATCGGCATGGCCACCGGGGCGCCCGCGCGCGGCCGGACACCGTAGGGAGCGACGACGTGCTGGGCGTAGGCGTTGCGGTTGACATCGACGTAGATGCGCCGTCCCCGTTCGGAGCGGTGCCACTCCAGCGTCAGTCGCCTGGGATCATCGGCCACCATCGCCTCCGCCACAGCCCGGGCAAAGCCGTGCACCGCCGAGAAGTCCGGACCGCGGCGCAGGGGGCAGACGACGTGCACCCCGCGTGACCCCGTGAGCATGGCGAAGGTGGCCAGCCCGGCGTCACGCAGTTGCTCCCCAGCCCGGCGGGCGGCGCCCCGAACCTCGGCGAAGCGCACCCCGGGCGCGGGATCCAGATCCAGGATGAGGCGATCGGGCTGACGTGGCTCGTCGGCCCGTGACAGCCAGACATGGGGTGTGACCACGTTCTGACCCGCGAGATAGACCAGGGTGGCCGCGTTATCGGCCACGGCTTGGGTCAGCGATCCGCCTCGCTTGGGCACCTCTACAGTGGCGATCCAGTCCGGGAAATGGGACGGAACCGATTTCAGGAAGAACCCCGATCCCTTGATCCCCTGGGGAAACGCCTGCAGAGCCAGAGGACGTCCGGCCAGGTGGGGGAGCATGAGCTCGGCCACGGACTCGTAGTGACTGGCCAGCTCAAGCTTGGTGATCTGCGGGTCGGTGAACAACGGCTTGTCGGGGTGGGAGATCGGGACCTCGCGGCGCCCGACTCGGACGGTGGTGCTTTGCCGTTGTGCGGCCATCGCGGTGAGCCTACGCCCTGTCGCAGCGGGCGCCGGGACCGGCCGGGCGCTTGGGCCAGATCGCCCAGGAACCGCAAAAGCGCTAAAGCAACCGGGTCAAGCAGCCGAAACCAAGGCTGTCCAGGCAGACGCTCGGACCTTTGCAAGGAGAAATTGGCATGCAAGCCGTACTCAAAGACGTGTCCGGGGACCAAGCCTCCCTCCAGCCGGCCGGCATCAAGATCCTGCTGGCTGATGACCACCCTCTGATCATCGCCGGTATCCGCCGGACGATCGAGCACGTGGATGACATGGAGGTCGTGGGCGAGGCCCACTCGGGCGAGGAACTACTGCAGCTGATCGACCGCCGCGCGCCCGACATCATCCTGATGGACTTCAAGATGCCCGGCGTCCACGGGGTGGAGATAATCGAGCGCATCCGGACCGGCTGGCCGGAGGTCAAGACGGTCATCCTTTCGGCCTGCGACGATCGACCGATCATCGACGCTGCGCTGCACGCTGGGGCCAGCGCCTACGTGCTCAAGAGCGCGCATACGATCGACATCGCCTCCGTTCTGCGCCAGGCCTCCAGTGGGGCCGTATTTCACGCGCCGGCCAGTGCGCCGCCACGCAGCGGAGCCCCTCAGGTCCCCTCACTGCCCACCCTGACCGACCGTGAGCGCTCGATCCTGTCCGCCGTGGCCTCGGGCATGACCACAGCGGCGATCAGCGGCGATCTGTGGATCAGCGAGCACACGATCAAGTTCCATCTGACCAACATCTATCGCAAGCTCGGAGTAGCCAACCGGGCCGGCGCGGTCCGCTACGCGCTGGAGAACGGGATCGTCTAGCACTCCGGACGCGTCCGCGTCCGGTCACGGCAGCTGCGGTCTGGTCTCCTCGGCGGGCCACGGCGGCAGGGTGGCCGAGATCACGGTCGGACCTCCAGGCCGGCTGTCGATCTGAGTACGGCCGCCGAGCATGCGGACTCGCTCGTGCATGCCGACCAGCCCCATGCGCCCGGCCTGCGCGGCGCGGACGAGGGTCTCCTCGGGGTCGAAGCCGTCGCCGTTGTCGCGGACCTCGGCTCGCACTCCCTGCTCATCGGCGGCGATGACGATGGCCACGTGCGTCGCTGAGCTGTGCTTGCGGATGTTGCTCAGCGACTCGCGAATCAGGGAGAGCAGGGCGATCTGCTGGGAGTCGGTGAGGTTGGTCAGCTTGCCGCTGAACCGAATCTCAGGCTCGATCCCGGTGCGCGTCGCGAAGGCATCGGTGACGGTGCGCAACGCCTCGGGCAGGGAGGCGGACGTGAGCAACGGCGACTGCACGGCGCTGGACAGGCGGCGTAGGTCGCCATCCAGAGCGACCAGCTGGGCCTCCAGGTCGTCCAGGCGGCCGAGCAACCGGCCGGCGTTGGGGTTGTCGGCGATCATCGGCCGGACCTGCTCGCGAAACAGAGCCAGGTCCTGAGCCAACAGGTGCACGTCCTGCTGTGGGCCGTCATGCAGATCGAAGCGAAGTCGCGCCAGTCGGCGCTCAACCGAGCCGAGCACGGCGTCCTGAGTCAAGGAATCACGGCCCAGGGGAACCTCTCGGTCGAGCATCGAGGACAGGACGGGGACGGCGGCACCGAGCAGCAACTCGGCCTGCTCGGGTCCGGCCGGGATCCCGTGGCAGACCAGCGCCGCGCGCGGGGGCCGCAGCCGCTCCAGTCGGACGCCCAGGATCTCCTCCGGCCCGGCCCGCGGCGGCTCGCTGCCGACCAGCAGGCGCCGAGTGGCGTCCATGTAGACCCGCGTGTCGGGCACCTCGGCTCCGGCGTGTGAGAGCAGCTCAAGCTCGTCACGGGCGCCGAGCATCCAAAGGGCGACCGAGTGCGCTCCGGTGAAGGCTGCCAGCAGCGCCAAGCGCACCTCGATGGCGACGTTGATCGGTAGTCCGAGCAAGCCGCCGGTCTGCAGCACCTCGCAACCCAGAGCGACGCGGGGAACACCCGCGCGCTCAGCGAGCCGCGTGATAAGGCGCTCAGCCTCCGCGGGGGCGGCGGCCAGATCGACGGCGATGATCGAGAGCAGCTCGGTGGCGTAGCCGAGCCTAACGATCGCCAGCCCTTCCGGTCCACAAGCCGCGTACAGGGTTTGGGCGCGTGACCGGGCGTGGTTGCGGGCCGGGGCGGGCATGGTCGTCCCCGCCATCGCCTCGTCTACCGCGGTCAGCGCTTCCCGGAGCTCGGCTGGCGTCGCCGCGGACTTGGGGGTTAACGCCATACCTGCCAATTCTGCCCGCAGTGGCGATTGCCTCCAGCCGGGCGTCAGTTCGATCAGTGTTTGATCGGTGGCCGGCGCGCTAGGCGCGAGCGCCGAGGGGAGCGGAGAACAACAGGTTCTGGCTCACCGGCAGCACGCTGAAATGCCCGCCGCGATGGGTTGCGTGCCCGTGGTGGACGTGACGGTGACGGCGATGGCGGGCAAACGAGTTGGAGCCCAGCCACGGCACGTGAACCTCATTGAATTGGTCGAGGTAACCGACCGGCATCTTGTCGGTGCTGAACCAGCCCGCGCCGCCGCCCGGGCGGGCGAAGCCGCTGGTGCCGAAGTACCGGTTGCCGATCCGCATGAAGGTGTGGGTCGAGCTGTAGAAGAT
>JALYZQ010000240.1 GCA_030948805.1 Actinomycetota bacterium
TCGATTTCAAGCTCACCGGCGACCCGGCTGCCCTGGCTCGACTGCTCGTCGCCCGGGGGCTGCGGCGCCGCTTCGGACGCCGCGTGGCCGCGGTCCAGGGCAAGCGTGACCGCGTGGCCGCGCTTGATGCTCTGATCGCTACCGAGCTGACGCTGGACGGCCTGCATCGGTCCGGGGTCCGGTTTGAGCCCCGCACGGTGCTCAGCCTGCTGGCCCATCTGATCGAACCCGCCTGGACCGAGGGCGAGCGGTTCTCGCTCGTGTACCGAACTCCGGAGCAACCGGCCGCCTACCTGGTGATCGGCGACCGCCGCCGTATCGAGGTAACCGAGACCCGTCCGGGACAGGAGGTCACCACCAAGATCTCCGGTCCTCCGGGCTCGCTGGAGCTGATCCTGGCTGGCCGGCCGGATGGCTTGACGCGAGTCAGCGGCGACAGCCGGCCGCTGAGCCTCGTCCGCAGTTGGATCAAGCGTGCACAGAGCGAATGAAACCGCTCCGGCGGGACTGGTTGGGGCCCAAAGCGTCCGCCCCGGCGCCTATCCTCGGGACTCCTGTGCACCGTCTCGCCGCTCCTGCGGCCGGACTATGGCCACGAGCTTTCCTGGTCGGTCGAGAAGGCCAGGATCGCCGATCTCTATGACAACGACCTGCGCTCACCTTCACGTTCACTCCGAGTATTCGCTGCTCGACGGAGCCTGCAAGATCGAGGCGCTGGCGGCTCGCGCCGCCGCCTTTGAGCAACCCGCCCTCGGTCTGACCGATCACGGGGTGATGAACGGGTCGGTCGAGCTCTTCACCGCCTGCCGCAAGTACGGCATCAAGCCCATCATCGGCTGCGAGGTCTACGTCGTCGAAGATCATGCCCGCCGTGCCCCGGGCCGGCTCGAGCGCTTTCACCTCACCCTGCTGGCCGCCGATGCGACCGGCTACCGCAACCTGGTCAAGCTCTCCTCGGCCGGCTTTCTGGACGGCTACCAGCGGGGCAAGCCGGCCATCGACATGGCGCAGCTGGCCGACCATGCCAGTGGAGTGATCGCCCTCACCGGCTGCCTGCAGTCGCGCTTCTGCCAGCACCTGGCCGGCGGCCGCCCGACCGAGGCCCGGGCCCACGTCGACGAGCTGATGGGCGCCTTCAGAGCCGAGAACGTGTACTTCGAGGTCCAGAAGAACGGCCTCGCCCTGCAGGACCAGTGCAACGAGCAGATCGTCCGTATCGCCCGTGAGCGCGGGCGTCCCCTCGTCGGCACGGGGGATGTGCACTACCTGCGCCGCGAGGATTACCACCACCATGCGGCCCTGCTGTGCGTGCAGACCAAGTCGATGCTCAGCCAGCCCAAGATCAGTTTCGAAACCAACGAGTTCTTTTTGCGCTCGAGCGCCGAGATGGCCGAAGCCTTCTCCGAATGGCCGGAGGCGATCGCCAGCACGGCGGAGATAGCCGAACGCTGCGACGTCGAGCTGGAGCTGGGCCGACAGCTGATCCCCAGCTACCCCGCTCCGGACGGGCTCGGCGAGGGCCAGTACTTACGTCAGCTCGTGCAAGACGGCCTGCGCCGCCGCTACGGCGATCCGATCCCCGCCGAGGCCGCAGAGCGGGCCGAATATGAGCTGGGCGTGATCGACCGCATGGGCTTCAACGCCTACTTCCTGATCGTGTGGGACTTCGTCAAGTACGCCAAGGACACCGGGATTGCGGTCGGGCCGGGGCGTGGCTCGGCCGCGGGGTCCATCGTCGCCTACTCGCTGCAGATCACCGATGTGGATCCCCTGCGCTACGGCCTCCTGTTCGAGCGCTTCCTCAATCCCGAGCGCGTGTCGATGCCCGATATCGACATTGACTTCTCGGTCCGCGGCCGCGAGCGCGTGATTCGCTATGTGACCCACAAGTACGGCAAGGAGTCGGTCGCCCAGATCGTCACCTTCGGCAAGATGTTCCCCCGCGCGGCCACGCGCGATGCGGCGCGTGTGCTGGGTCACGATTACGGTGCCGGCGATCGGTTGGCCAAGCTGATTCCCGATCCGATCATGGGCCGGCCGCCGAGCTTTCAGGAGTGCCTGACGCCCGGCCAGCCGCTGCGGGCCGAAGTGGACCGCGACGGGACGGCCAAGCAGATCGTCGACGTCGCCCAGGGGCTGGAGGGCATCGTGCGCAACTCCTCGATCCACGCCGCGGCGGTGGTGATCGCCGACCGGCCGCTGACCGACATCGTCCCGCTGCAGATTGCCGAGGCCGGCACCGACGAGAACGGCGAGCGCGTGTTCCGCACCGTGACGCAGTTCTCGATGAAGCCGGTGGAGCAGCTCGGCCTGCTCAAGATGGACTTCCTGGGTCTGCGCAACCTGGACGTGATCGAGGACGCCCTGGACATCGTCAAGCGCTCGACCGGGGACCGCCCGGACATGAGCACGCTGCCCCTGGATGACGCCCGAACCTACGAGATGCTGGCCCGCGGGGACTCGATCGGGGTGTTCCAGTTCGAGTCCGAGGGGATGCGCGAGGCCCTCAAGAAGGTCGGCCCGACCGAGTTTGACGACCTAGTGGCGCTGGGCGCCCTGTACCGGCCCGGGGCGATGGACCAGATCCCCACCTACGCGCGGGGCAAGCGCGACGCCGACTCGATCTCCTACGCCGATGAGCGGTTGCGCCCGATCCTGGAGTCGACCAAGGGTGTGGTCATCTACCAGGAGCAGGCGATGCAGATCGCCAAGGAGCTGGCCGGCTTCAGCGGCGCCAAGGCCGATGACCTGCGCAAGGCGATCGGCAAGAAGAACCGCGAGGCGATGGCCAAGCTCAAGCCCGAGTTCTTCACCGGCTGCCGGACCTCGGGGACCAGCGAGTCAGTGATCGATTCGCTGTGGGCAACCAACGAGCGCAGCGCCGACTACTCCTTCAATCGCTCTCACGCTGCGTGTTATGCGCTGATCTCCTACCGCACGGCGTGGCTGCGGGCCAACTATCCGGCCGAGTACATGGCCGCCCTGATCTCATCGGTCATGGACACCAAGGACAAGGTACCGTTCTTCGTCGCTCAGACCGAGCAGATGGGCATCGCCATCCTGCCGCCGGACGTCAACCTTTCAGACCACGAGTTCGTGGTCGTCGACGGGGACATCCGCTTCGGTCTCGACGCCGTAAAAGGGGTCGGCTATCAGGCGGTGGAGGAGATAAAGCGGGCCCGGTCAGAGGGGGGACCGTTTGAATCCATCTTTGATTTCTGCGCGCGGGTCGACAACCGCTGCGTGAACAAGAAGGCCCTGGAGGCGCTGATCAAGTGCGGCGCCTTCGGCTCCACCGGCGACAGCCGCAAGGGCATGCTCGCCGTGCTGGAGCAGGCTCAGACCGCGGGCCAGCAGGCCCAGCAGGACGCGCTCATCGGTCAGGGCTCGATTTTCGACCTGGGCGAGACAGACGGCGCCTCGAGCAGCGCCGCGGCCTTTTCGCCGCCCAGCCACGCTCCGATCCCCGCCGAGGAGTTCAGCCGCAGTGAGCTGCTGGCCGCCGAAAAGGAGTCGATCGGCCTGTTCATCACCGCCCATCCGCTCAAGGACATCGCGCCGGCGGTGCGGGCTCGATCGGACAGCAGCCTGACTGAGCTGACCGGCCGTCGCGACGGCGACTGGGTCACGGTCGGAGGGATGATCACCCAGGCCAAGCGGATCAAGACCAAGAAGGGCGATTGGATGATGTTCGCCACCCTCTATGACCTTGAAGCCTCGGTGGAGATCATCGTCTTCGGCAAGACCTTGGAGGCCAGTGAGCAGGCCCTGGCCACCGATTCGATCGTGCTGGTGCGCGGCAAGGTCGACCACAAGGACCGTGAGAAAACCTGCCTCGTGGCCCAGCAGGTGGAGCGTTTTGAGCCTTCCCCGGAGGATGTGCAGGCCGCCCTTGCCCAGGAAGCCAACCAGCTCATGGCTCCCAGCGCTCTGCGCCTGCGCCTGGATGCCGCGGCTCTGCCGGCCAGCGCCCTGGGTGAGCTCAAGGACGTCTTGGCCGGCTTTCCGGGTGACTCCGATGTCGTGATCGAGCTCACGACCACCGTCGGGCACCGGCGGCTGCGGCTCGGACCGAGCTATCGCGTCAAGCGAACCGCCGGCCTGCACGCCGAGCTCGATCATCTGCTCGGCTCAGCCCTGATAGATGGGGCGGTGGCCGTGGCCACCGCCGCCACGCCCCCTGCCGCCGTCAACGCGGCCTGACGCCGCCCCGGCCGCTCTCAAACGGCCCCGCCCTGTGACCACCCTTGCCTGAGGCGACCGGCGGCTACTTGACGTGCAGGTTGATCCCCAGCAGCAGCAGCGGCCAGAGCACGATCGCCAGCAGCGCCGAGAAGATCAGCTTCAGCGTGTCCACGCGAGCTAGGTAGTGATGCGAGGAGGCTATGAGTACCCCGACGATCAACCAGATGATGGTGCCCAGGCTTCGTCTCATTCTCACCGTTCCCGTTAGGCGGCCGCGGGGGCCAGTTTGGCGCGGTGACAATATCGCGTGGCCCGGCGATTGCTGGCGGTGACGGGAGCGCGACACGTGCGGGATGGGCGAACCGAGCGCGAGCCTCGAGCCTTACCCTCAGCTGAAGCTGTCGCGGGCCGCCCTGCTGCCGCGCTCGGCTGCGTCGAGGTAGCCAAACGTCCCGGCGGTCTGGATCTCCCGTGCGGCGTCGACCAGTGTCGCGTAAGCGGTGAACGCGAACGCTCCGCCCACCGAGAGGCGGGCCACGCCGAGCTCGGCCAGCTCTGCCACCGGGGCTACGCCTGAGCGAGCGAGCACGCTGACCGGGGCCTCGACCTCGCTGAGCACCGTGCGGATCTGCTCGCGGGTGACGATCCCCGGCGCGAAGAGGACGTCGGCGCCGGCCTGCTGGAAGGCGCACAGGCGGGCAATGGTGTCGTCGAGATCGTCGACGCCATGAATGTGGTTCTCCGCTCGCGCGGTGACAAGCAGGTTCCCCCGGGCGGCTTCCGTGGCGGCCCGGACACGGTCGGTCGCCAGCCCGATGTCGTAGATCTCGCTTCCGCTCCAGTCCTCGACTGACATCCCGGCCAAGCCGGTCCCCAGGGCCCGGCGCACGGTCTCGGCCACGCCATTGGGCTCATCCGCGAAGCAGTTCTCCAGGTCCGCTGACACCGGGACGTCGACGGCCGCGGCGACCTCGGCGGCGTGGGTGAGCACCGCGTCGCGGCCCAGGTCTCCGTCCGGCCGGCCTTGGGCCGCCGCGGCTCCGCTGCTGGTCGTGGCCAGGGCACGGAAGCCCAGGTGAGCCAGGATCTTGACCGAGCCGAGATCCCAAGCGTTGGGCATCAAGAGAATCTGCCCTTGGTGCAGCTCACGGAAGTCCTCGACTTTGGACACCCGTCGAAGGTAGCGGTCGTTCCCCGGACGCGTCAGGGGCCCGCTGATGCCGCAGGTCACCCGTGTACGCGCCTACGGCGGCTGACGGCGCCCTACCCGGGCAACCAGGGTCCGCGCCAGCCCCCGTGGCCCTCAATCAGTCCGTTGGCCTCCTCAGGCCCCCATGAGCCCTGCGCGTACTCGTGCACCGGAGGTGGCGACTCCAGCAGCGCCCCGACTATCCGCCACGTTTCCTCGACGCTGTCCTGGCGGGTGAAGTGGCTGGCGTCGCCGGTCATCGCGGCGTGTAGGAGCACCTCGTAGGGGGTGGCCCCCGGGCCGCCCTCGCGGGCAAACTCCATGTCGAGCTCGATCGAACTGGCGCCGGGCGTGTCGGCTCGTTGGGCTTCGAGCTGGATGCTGATCCCCGTGTCCGGGTCGATCCGGAACACGATCTGGCTCGGCTCCGGACGCTTACGTGTGGCGGCGACGAAGTGCAGGCGCGGGGGCTGGCGGAAGATGAGCCGTACCTCGGTCTGGCTGACCGGCAGGCGCTTGCCGGTGCGCAGGAAGAACGGCACTCCCGCCCAGCGCCAATTGTCGACCTCGAGTCGGAGGGCAGCGTAGGTCTCGGTGGTCGAGTTGGCGCGCACGCCGTCGATCTCGCGGTAGCCGGCGTATTGGCCGCGGACGTAGTGCTTGGGCTCAGCCACGGGCATCGCCCGGAAGACCGCGGTCTTGGCGTCCTTGATCGTGTCGAGCTGACTCCCGGCCGGCGGCTCCATGGCCGTGGCCGCCAGCAGCTCCATCAGGTGATTGACGACCACGTCGCGCAGCGCGCCCACGGGGTCGTAGAAGTGACCGCGGTCCTGGACTCCGAAGGCTTCGGCCATCGTGATCTGCACGCTGTCGAGGTGGTGGCGGTTCCACACCGGCTCGAGCATCGTGTTGGCAAAGCGCAAGTAGAGGATCTCCTCGAGGCCCATCTTGCCCAGGAAGTGATCGACCCGGTAGAGCTGGGACTCGTCCACGAAGCGGTGCAATCGGTTCGAGAGCTGGCGGGCGGAGGCAAGGTCGTGGCCGAACGGCTTCTCGACCATCACGCGATGCCCGGCGCGCAGCAGTGATGCCTTGGCCAACCCCTCGATCACGGCCTCGAACAGAGACGGCGGGATCTCCAGGTAGAAGACCGGGTTGCTGGCCTTGCCCAGCGCCTTGGCCACGGCCGCGTAGGTGCCGGAGGCGCTGAAATCACCGCTGACGTAGTCCAAGCGGGCAGCCAAGCGGTCGAAGACGCCGGAGTCGACGGTGGGCTCAGTGGCCTGCACTGCCTCCCGGGCCCGCGCGCGCAACTGATCCACGCTCCAATCCTCAGCCGCGACCCCGATCACCGGGCACGCCAGCAGACCCCGCGCCTCGAGGCGATAAAGGGAGCGGAACGTCATCCGGCGAGCCAGATCACCCGTGATCCCAAACACGACCAGCGCGTCGGCGTGGCGGTTGTCGCTCATCGCCGCGCCGTTCGCGCGCGCGCCGCCGTGCCCCGCTTGCGCAGCTTGAAGCACAAGTCGATCTCATCTGAGGTCGGCCCCTGACGCTCGGGACCTTGGGTCTCGAGCACGCAGGGCAGGGACTCAAAGCGCGGCTCGGACAAGAAGACCGCGCACCCGGACTCACCCAGTTCACCTTCGCCCACGTTGGCATGACGGTCGCGGTTTGAGCCCAGCGGCGCCTGGGAGTCATTGAGATGCAGGCTGTGCAGCCGCTTGAGGCCCACCTCACTCTGGAAGCGGTCGAGCGTCTCAGCGAGCCCGCCGGCGTCGCGGATGTCATAGCCGGAGGCCAGCAGGTGGCAGGAGTCAAGGCAGACTCCGAGCCGGGGGCCGCCACCGGCTGCATCCAGCAGGCCGCCCAGCTCCGCAAAGGATCGGCCGAGCGTTCCGCCCGCTCCGGCCGTGTCCTCGAGGTGGAGCGGGCAGCGCTCGGTCTCCGACAGGGCCTGCGCGATCACCTTGCCGGCGCGCTTGATGGCGCGTCCGACATCTCCCTGCTTGGCCGATCCGGCGTGCAGGACGACGCCGGCGGCCTCGATGCCATCGCCGACCCGGAGGGACTGGATCAGCGACGCGCGTGACTTTTTCACGATTTCCTTGTCGGTGGAGGCGCAGTTGAGCAGGTAGACGGCATGGATGAGGATCGCCTTCATACGCCGGTGGCGCTTCAGCTCTGCGTGGCAGGCTGCGAAATCGTCCTCGTCATAGGCGGTGGGGCGCCACATTCGCGGCGACTGGTTGAAGATCTGAATGGCCTGACAGCCACGCTGCGCCCCGCGGGCCACGGCTTTGTCCAGGCCGCCCGCCGGGGAGACGTGGGCCCCGATTAGCATCTTCTGACCGTGACCATGCGTGTTCGCTTTGCTCCATCTCCGACCGGTGCGCTGCATATCGGGGGCGCCCGCACCGCGCTCTACAACTGGCTGCTCGCTCACGGCCCCGGATCAGGCCCCGACCGACGTGCTGGGACGCTCGTCCTGCGCATCGAAGATACCGACCGTGAACGCTCGACGCCCGAGAACGTCGAGCAGATCCTCGACGCCCTGGACTGGCTGGGCTTGGACTTCGACGAGGGCCCCGTGTTTCAGTCTCAGCGGGCTGAGCGCCATCGAGAGGTTCTGGAGCAACTGCTGGCGGGCGGCCACGCCTATCACTCCAACGCCACGGGTGAGCACGTGCGGGAGTTCAAGGACCGTCACGGTGCCGATCGGGGGTTCAGAGCGGCGCCCGAGTCATCGGGAGCGGTCCGGCTGCACGTTCCTGACGCGGGCGAGGCCGTGGTCGATGACGTGATCCGTGGCCGGACGGCGTTTCCCAACGCCAGCCTCGATGATCCGGTGATCGCCCGGGCCGATGGCTCCGCGCTCTACAACTTCGCCGTCGCCGTCGATGATCTGGACGCGGCCATCACTCACGTGGTCCGCGGCGAGGACCATCTCTCCAACACCCCCAAGCAGCTGCTCGTCCTCCAGGCCCTGGATGTACCCGCGCCGCGCTATGCCCATCTGCCGCTCCTGCACGGCCCGGACGGACGCAAGCTGTCCAAGCGCCATGGCGCCGCATCGGTCCAGGAGCTGCGCGACGGCGGCTACCTGCCCGAGGCGGTTCGCAACTAC